>JALOLQ010000149.1 GCA_025455895.1 Solirubrobacteraceae bacterium | reverse complement strand
TCACGTCATGGACAAGCCATGACGTGTCCTGCCAGGGGGCCGATGACGCCTGCACCCTGGGCGTGTGGTGGTCGTCCGTGGTCCTGGCGGGCGACGGTTTTCGGGTTCGGCCGTGCCGGTGGGGCGCCCGAACCCGATTCGGCGTGCTCTGGCGGCGCGGATCGGGTTCGGCACCCACCGGCCGCGCCCCGAACCTGAAGCGCGCCACGCGGGCGAGCGCCCAGGCCGCCGGCCCTTGACGAACACCCGTTCGCATCTGCTACAGTCTCCCTAACCTCATTAGAACTAATCTTCATCCTCCGAAGGAGACCCGCATGGCCACCACCCCCAGCACCCCGAAGAAGCCGGCCGCCAAGAAGCCGGCCGCGCGCAAGCCGCGCACCGCCGCTGCTCGTTCGACCGCCGCTCGCAAGGGCGCCGTCACGAAGGGCGTGGGCCGCACCGAGGCCGCCGCGAAGGCCGTCCGCGAGGACCGCAAGGCCACGCAGGCCGACACCGACCGCCTCGTCGACGCCGTCCTCTCGACCGGCCGCAGCGCCGCCGGGCTCGCCGGCAACTACGCCGAGCGCGCCGCGTACGTGCAGGACCGCCACCGACGCCGTCTCGACGAACGTCGACGAGCTGCGCACCCGCTTCGCCACCCGCGAGGGCGTCGAGGTCGAGATCCGCAAGTTCGAGAAGCGCGGCGAGACCGCGCGCAAGGAGGCCAAGAAGGCCCGCACGCGCGCCGAGCGCGAGCTGAAGAAGCGCCGCAACCGCCTCGAGCGCGAGGTCAAGCGCAACCGCACGAAGGCCGAGCGCCAGGTCCGCACGATCCGCAAGGACGCCGAGAAGCAGGTCAAGGACCTCCAGGCCCAGGTGCGCGAGATCCAGGTCCCGCAGGTCGAGCTGCCCGACGTCGTGACGCCGGTCCGCGAGGCCGTGCGCCCGGTCGTCGACCGCTTCGCGGCCTAGCCCCTTCCCCCGCCGCCCGGGCCGGAGAGGGCCCGGGCGCGCGGGACGCCTTCGCCGGCCTCATAGGCCATCGGCCCGCCGGCGGAGTTGCAGTCCCTCTCCTCCCTCGGCCCGGGGCCGTCCGCAAGGGCGGCCCCGGGTCTTGGTACGCCGGAGCGCGGAAACCGACCCCGCGAGTCGGATTTGCGACAATGGAGCCATGCCTTCGCATGACGAGATCCTCAAGTCGCTCGAGGTCGTGATCGACCCGGAGCTGCGCCGCTCGATCGTCGAGCTCGGCATGGTCCGCTCGATCGAGCAGCCCGGCGACGGCGTGGTGAACGTCACGGTCTCGCTGACGACCCCCGGCTGCCCGATCCGCAACCACTTCGAGACGGCCGTCGCCCAGGCGGTCGGCGGGCTCGAGGGCGTCACGCGCGTCGGCGTCACCTTCGACGTGCTCAGCGACCAGGAGAAGTCCGAGCTCCAGCGCAAGCTCGGCCGCGGCTCGCTGCCCGAGGGGGCGCTCGCCCAGGTCGCCAACGTCGTCTGCATCGGCTCGGGCAAGGGCGGCGTGGGCAAGTCGACGATCACCGCGAACCTCGCCGCCGCGCTCGCCGCCGACGGCAAGAAGGTCGGCGTGCTCGACGCGGACGTCTGGGGCTACTCGATCCCGCGCATGTTCGGCGTCGCCGGCCGCCCGCCGGTCTCGCCCGAGCGCAAGATCGTCCCGCTCGAATCCGGCGGCGTGAAGGTCATGTCGATCGGCTTCTTCGTCGAGGAGGACAGCGCGGTCGTCTGGCGCGGGCCGATGCTCCACAAGGCGCTGACCCAGTTCCTCGAGGACGTGGCCTGGGGCGAGCTGGACGTGCTGCTCGTCGACCTGCCGCCGGGCACCGGCGACGTCTCGATGACGCTCGCCCAGCTGCTCCCGCAGGCGAAGTTCGTGATCGTGACCACGCCGCAGCCGACCGCCCAGAAGGTCGCCCGGCGTTCGGCCGAGATGGCGCACAAGGTGAACCTCGAGGTCGCCGGCGTGATCGAGAACATGGCGGGCTTCGTCACGCCCGGCGGCGAGCGCTTCGCGATCTTCGGCGAGGGCGGCGGCCAGGACCTCGCCGACGAGCTCGACGTGCCGCTGCTCGGCAAGGTCCCGCTGACGATGCCGCTGCGCGAGCAGGCCGATGCCGGCGAGCCGCTCGTCGTCACCGATCCGGACGATCCGGCGGCGCAGGGCATCCGCCAGGCCGCCCGCGGGCTGCTCGCGCTGTTCCCGGTCGAGCTGCCGGTGCTCCAGTCGGCCGCGGCGGCGCCGGGCGAGGGCGCGCCGAAGCCGGTGGGCATGAGCCTGCCGATGGCCTAGACGCTCCGCTGCAGGAATCCACCCCGGCGCGTCCGGGGGTCGAGGGGGCGCGCCGGGCGGCCGATATCTCCCGGGACATGGCCGATCCCGGATCCACCCGCGCCGCCCTGCGCCAGGAGGCGCTGCGCGCCGCGCGCGGCCTGAGCGAAGGCGACGGCGCGCTCGTCGAGGTGCTGCGCGACCTCGAGCGCGAGCGCGGCCGCGCGGCCGAGTCCGCGCGAGCGGTCGTGCGCGCGCTCACGCTGACCCTCCAGGCCCGCGACGGGTACACCCAGGCGCACGCCGACGCCGTCGAGGAGCTCTCGCTCGCCGTCGGCCGGCGGCTCGGGCTCGACGAGCGCGCGCTGGCCGAGCTCAGCGCGGTCGCGCTCCTGCACGACGTCGGCAAGATCGGGATCCCGGACGTCATCCTGCACAAGCCGGGCCCGCTCACCGACGCCGAGTGGGAGGTCATGCGCACGCACCCGGTGATCGGCGAGCGCATCCTCGCCGCGGTCCCGGGCCTCGAATCGGTCGCGCGCGCCGTGCGCCACGAGCACGAGCGCTGGGACGGCGACGGCTACCCGGACGGCCTGGCCGGCGAGGCGATCCCGCTGCCCTCGCGGATCGTGCTGGCCTGCGACGCCTGGCACGCCCTGGTCAGCGACCGCCCCTACCGCGCCGGGCTCCCGCGCGAGGCCGCGCTCGCGGAGCTCGCTCGCTGCGCCGGGACGCAGTTCGATCCCCGCGTCGCCGAGGCGCTGGCCGGCGTCCTCGAGGACCCCGACGAGGCCCGCGCGCCGCACGCCGATCCGGCCGACGCGGTCGCCGATCTCGCCGGCGTGGGCACGAGCCTCGAACGCGAGCTGATCGCGCTGATCGCCGTCGCGTCCGCGGTGGCGGCGGCGCACCGGATCGAGGAGGTCATCGAGATCGCCGCCGAGGAGGCCCGCGAGGCGATCGGCGCGGCCTCGCTGTCGATCGAGCGCTGGCTCGAGGACCGCTCGATGCTGCGCACCCTCATCAACGTCGGCGACCTGGCGCCCGGTGAGGACCGCCACCCCGCCGACGAGATCTACCGCCTCGAGGGCGACCGCATGCTGCGCAGCGTGCTCCAGGAGGGCGGGACCTACTTCTGCTCGCTCGACGACGCGGACCTGCCGCCGATCGAGCGCGACCTGCTGACCGGCCTGGGCAAGCACTCCTCGGTCGCGGTGCCGATCATGTTCGGCGGCGAGACCTGGGGCCAGATCTGGGCCGCCCGCCGCGAGGACCAGCCGTCCTTCGACGAGCGCGACGCGCGCTTCCTGCACGCGATCAGCGGGCAGATCGGCGCCGCGATCGGCCGCGCCGAGGTGTTCTCGCGCGTGACCGAGCTCGCCCACACCGACGGGCTCACCGGCCTGGCCAACCGCCGGGCCTTCGACGAGGCGCTCGAGGTCGCGGTGCTCGAGGCGCGCCGCGACGGGCAGGACATCGCGCTGTTCCTGTGCGACATGGACAACCTCAAGGAGACCAACGACCACCACGGGCACGACGCCGGCGACGTCGCGCTGCGCGCGGTGGCCGGCGCCCTGGTGAAGGCGACCGAGACCTGCGAGGGCGCGCTGGTCTGCCGGGTCGGGGGCGACGAGTTCTGCGTGCTGCTGCGCGGCGCCGACGACCGCCGCGCCCGCGAGATCGCCGAGACCGTGCACCGCCGGCTGTCGAGCGCCCACCCGCCGGTCGGCGTCTCCAGCGGCGTCGCGATGCTCCCCGGGGGGAACGGGCGTCCGGCCGACCTGCTGCGGGCGGCCGACGCCGCCCAGTACGCGGCCAAGCGCGCCGGCCGCGGCCGGGTGTTCGTGGCCGGGCCGAGCGGCGCCGTCCCCGGCGCGGCGCTCGGCGACGCGGGTGTCGTCCATCAGCGCGCGCTGCGCGACGCGCACCAGAGCCTCGACCTCGGGCGGCTGCTCACCGAGACGCTCGGCGTCCTCGACGGGCCGCTCGCGGGCGCGCCGCCCGCCGAGCGCCTGGGCGGCGTGCTGCGCCGCGCGGCCGAGCTGCTCGACGCCGTCGGCTGGACGGCGGGCTTCCAGGCCGAGGGCGACGAGATCCAGGCGCTGGCGCTGGCCAACCGGCCGGGCGCCGGCGCGGGGCTCGTGCGCCGCTCGCCGTGGCTCTCGGCGCGCGATCTGCTCGCCGCGCGCATGGCCGGGGCGCCGGCCGCGCAGGGCGGCGGGATCCTGATCGAGCGCCA
Organism: Solirubrobacteraceae bacterium; assembly: GCA_025455895.1. Classification (GTDB taxonomy): domain Bacteria; phylum Actinomycetota; class Thermoleophilia; order Solirubrobacterales; family Solirubrobacteraceae; genus F1-60-MAGs163. Next base: position 1,013 of record JALOLQ010000149.1, on the reverse strand, counting down.
GGCCGCGCACGTGCCCGCGCTCGTGCGCCGGCACCTGACGGACCTCGGGCTCGACGCCCTGCTGCTGGTCACCTGCGCCACGCCCACGGGGACGTGGGTCGGCGAGCTCGGCGCCGACGCGCGCACGCAGGCGCTCGGGGACGTCGAGCCGGTCCTGCGCGTGCTGATCCCCGAGGCGCTGCGCGCGGGCGTCGCCGCGGCGCAGCGGTCCGCGGGCGCGGGCGCCTGAGCCCGCGGCCCGGGCTCAGCGGACCTCGCGCAGGCGCCCGGTCTCGACCTCGTAGACGAAGCCCCGCACCTGGTCGCGGTGCGGGATGAACGGGCTCTCGACGATCCGCGCGACGGACTTGCGCACGTCGAGCTCGATGTCGCTGAAGGCCTCGGTGTCCCACGGGACGGCGATGCCGGTCTCCTCCTCGAGCTCGCGGCGGAAGTCCTCGTCGGAGAACTGGAGCATCCCGCAGTCGGTGTGATGGATCAGCAGGATCTCGAGCGTGCCCATGAGCCGCTGGGAGATCGCCAGCGAGCGGATCTCGTCGTCGGTGATCACGCCGCCGGCGTTGCGGATGACGTGCGCGTCGCCTTCGCGCAGCCCGAGGATCTCGTACGGGTCGATCCGCGCGTCCATGCAGGTGACGATCGCGAGCTGCCGGGCGGGCGGGCGCTCGAGGGCCCCGCGGTCGAAGACGCGGTGGTAGGACGCGGCGTTGCGCAGCACTTCGTCGGCGACGGACACGGCGCGGAGGATAAACGCAAACGGCGCGCCAGGCGGCGCGCCGTTCACGAAAGCGAGGTCAGGTGTTCGCGGTCAGCGGTTCGCGTAGTAGTCCGCGTTGATCTGCGAGTACTTCTGCCACTCCTCGGGGAGCTGGTCCTCCGCGAAGCAGGCGTCCACCGGGCAGGCCTCGACGCACGCGTCGCAGTCGATGCACTCCTCGGGGTCGATGTAGAGCATCTCGACCTTGTCGTAGTCCGGCTCGTCGGGGGTCGGGTGGATGCAGTCCACCGGGCAG
>JALOLQ010000148.1 GCA_025455895.1 Solirubrobacteraceae bacterium | reverse complement strand
TCCCGAAGGCCAGGCGCTTGGCGAGCGCGCGGTCGCGCGCGTCGAGGCCGCGCGCGGCGCCGTGGAGCGCACGGTCGGCGTACGCGCCGTCGGCCAGCGTGCGCCGCACGACCTCGTAGGCCGCGCGCCGCGCCGGGCTCACCCGCTCGCGGGGCGGCGCCGCCATCAGCCGCGCTGCCCGCGCCGGTAGTCGTCCCAGGTCATCGGTCGCCCGCCGGCGGGCTGGACCTCGTCGAGCACGAGCTCCCCGCCCTCGGCGTGGGCGCGCAGCACGCCGAGGAACGAGCCGTCCTCGAGCTGCACGCGCGCGCCGACGTGCGGGTGCAGCGCGCGCACGACGCGGGCGCGCTGCTCGGCGGGCTGCGCCGGGTCGAGCGTACGGTCCGCGGCGGTGATCTTCTCCGCGTAGGTGACGCCGTCCTCGCCCTGCTCGGTGAACGGCGGGCGCTCGTCGAGCGCCTTCACGAGCAGCATCGCGCCGAGCGCCTCGAGCCGCGGCGCGAGCGTGCCGAACGTGTCCTGCGGCGTGATCGGCTCGGCCTGCTGGAGGCAGACCGGCCCGCTGTCGAGCCCGGCGGTCAGGCGCATGATCGCCACGCCGGTCTGCGCGTCGCCGGCCATGATCGCGCGCTCGATCGGCGCGGCGCCGCGCCAGCGCGGCAGCAGCGAGGGATGGACGTTGAGGATCTCGTGGTCGGAGAGCAGCGGGTCGCGGATCAGGGCCCCGAACGCGCAGACGATGAGCGCGCCCGGGTCCTCGGCGGCGATCCGCGCGCGGGCGTCCTCGCCGTTGACGTCCTCGGGCTGCTCGAGCGCGATCCCCAGCTCGCGGGCCGTCTCGGCGACCGGCGGCGGGGTGAGCCGCCGCCCGCGCCCGGCGGGCCGGTCGGGCCGGGTGACGACGAGCGACGGGCGGTGCGGCGTGCGCGCCAGCAGGCGCAGCACGGCGGCGGCGAAGTCGGATGTCCCGAGGTAGACGCTGCCCACGGCGCGGCGCTCAGGCCGGAGCGTCCCGCTCGCGCAGCGCGCGCATCGCCTCGCGCCGCTGGTCGCGCGGCGCGCGGTCGAGGATCAGGACCCCGTCGAGGTGGTCCATCTCGTGCTGGATGACGCGCGCCTCGAGCCCGGAGGCCTCGACGAGCACGCCGTCCCCGCCGGCGTCCTGCGCGCGCACCCGGACGTGGATCGGCCGCTCGACGTCGACGTGGACGCCCGGCAGGCTCAGGCAGCCCTCGAGCGACCACTCCTTGTCCTTCGAGGCCCACTCGATCTCCGGGTTGACGAGCGCCTGCACCGGCCCGTCCTCGCTCACGCGGTAGACCAGCAGCCGCCGCAGCCGGCCGACCTGGTTGGCGGCGAGCCCGATCCCGAGCGAGTCGTGCATCAGCTCGCCCATGCGCGCGACCTCGGCGCGCAGCGCGTCGTCGAACTCCGTGACGATCATGGCCTTGGACTTCAGGACCGGATCGCCGAACTGGACGACCTGCTCGAGCGCGCGGCGGCGGCGCTCGAGGACCTCCGGGTCGAGCTCGGGCTCCTGCGGGCCGTCGTCGGCCTCCAGCTCCGGGTCGGTGTGCTGCGCGTCGGCCATCGCGGGCGATTCTAGAGCGGCGCGCCGTCAGCCCTTGGGCGGCAGCGAGGCGGCGTGGTCGGCCCCCGCGTCCACCCAGGAGGCGAGCGCCGCGTCGTCGGCGACGCCGGCCGCCGCGACGGTGATGAACCCGCGCATCGGCCGGCCGGTGAACTCCATCGGCCCGACGTGCGGCTCGGCGAGCGCGCGCTCGGCGTCCTCGGGCGCGAGGCGCACCATGAGGTCCTCGCCCAGCGTGCCGACCGCCATGTTCCCGTGGACCATCCAGGCGACCCCGCCGAACATCCGTCGCTCGCTGACGCCGTCGCGCAGCCCGATCAGCTCACGGATGCGCGCGGCGAGCTCCTCGGAGTAGGCCATCGTCAGATCTCGGTCACGGGAATCGCGCCGGCGTCGCGGATCGCCTTGTCGCTGACGCCGTCGAGCTCGGCGAGCGGCGTGTAGGCGATCCCGTCGGGGTCCAGCCCGGTCGCCTCGGCATCGGCGGCGTCGAGCCGTTCGACGAGGTCCTTGGAGGCGAGGATCGCGCCGCCCTTCGCCGCGGCCTCGATGCGCGCGCCCTCGTTCATCTGGTCGCCGAGGGCGGTGACCTCCAGGCGCCCGCGGGTGGCGACCTGGCCGACCATGAGCGTGGCGCCCCAGTGGACGCCGATGTTCAGCCGGACGGTGACGTCGTCGGGGCCGAGCCGTGACGAGCCGTCCCGGATCGCCCGGGCGGCCTCGACGGCGGCGCGGGCGGCCGCGGACTCCGAGCCGCCGAAGTCGCCGCTGACGAACAGCGCCGATCCGCCGTCCCCGGCATGCTTGCCGACGATCCCGTCACGGTCCACGACCGACGAGTCGATCAGGTCCGTGAGATCGCGGATCAGCTCGAAGTAGGCCCGGGAGGACAGCCGCCGCGACAGGTCACCCGACGCCTCGAGGTCGGCGAACAGGATCGCGGCGGAGCGACGGGCCGGGTCGCTGACGCGGTCCATGCGCTCGAACAGGCGCGCGTCCCCGCGGCCCAGCCGCTGCACGAGGCTCTCCGGCAGCGTGCTGCGGTAGAGGAACAGCACCCCGAGGAAGCGCCCGGAGTCGTCGTTGATCCGCAGCTGGGACTGGTACTGGTCGCCGAGCATGCTGCGGCGGAAGCGCAGGTGCGGCGGAAGCGACAGCCGGTCGCACCACGCCCGCGGCGCCGCCTCGACCGGCGTGACCTTTGCGGCGTACCCGGCGGCGATGTCGAACACGTCGTCGAAGTCGGCGTCGCCGGGCTGCACGTAGCGACGCATGATCGGCACGTTGTGCTTCGTCCACGCGTTGCCGCTCTCGGCGTCGACGCGCGCGATGTCCGCGAACGCCTCGTGGGCGGTCCGCGCGATGAGCGACAGGCCGATCGCGGCGCGCGCCTCCTCGGCGGAGAGCCCCATCGTCCTCGCCGACTCGCTGGAGAAGAAGACGCAGCGGAAGCGGTCGTCGAGGATCTCGCCCATCATCCCGGTGTCCTCGATCAGCTGTGCGATCTGCCGCAGGTCCGGGTGCTCGGGCAGCTCGGGAACGTAGGGGGCGTCGTCCGTCATCGGCGCAGGCTATCCGCGGCGACGGCGCGCGCCGGTTGTCGGCCGAGCGCCGTCCTGGGAGGGTGGCGCTCATGGACCTCGACCACCACCGCGCGGGCACCGGCCCGCCGCTCCTCCTGCTGCACGGGATCTGGGAGGGCTGGCACAGCTGGTCCCCGGTGCTGGGCCGGCTCGGCGCCGAGCGCGAGGTGCTCGCGCTCACGCTGCCCGACCATCTCGGATCGCCGCCGCTCCCGGCCGGGACCGCGCCGTCGATCGAGGCCTGGACGGACGCCGTCGAGGCGGCGCTCGACGCGGCGGGGTGGGAGCGCCCGGACATCGCCGGGAACTCGCTCGGCGGCTGGATGGCGCTCGAGCTCGCCAAGCGCGGGCGGGCGCGGACCGTCGTCGGGGTCGCGCCGGCCGGCATGTTCACGCCCGAGGAGTTCCAGGCCTTCGCAAAGCAGTCGCGCAGCGCCCACCGCCAGGTCCGGATGGCCGGGCCGGTCGCGCGCTGGCTGGTCCGCAGAGAGCGCGGAAAGCGCGTCCTGATGGCCGACAACTGCGCCGATCCGACCCGGATCCCCACGGTGGAGGCCCAGCGCCTGCTGGCCGGGTTCTCCTACTGCGACGTCCCGGGGCAGCTCGCGTCGATCGCGGCGGCCACCGGGCCGGAACCGCGGATCGAAGGGCTCGAGCAGGTGACCTGCCCGGTGCTCCTGCTGCACCCGACCGCCGACCGGATCTTCACGCGCGAGCACGCCGAGCGCTTCCTCCCCGAGCTGCCCGGCGCCGAGCTGCGCGACCTGCCGGACTGCGGGCACACGGCGATGTTCGACCACCCGGATCTCGTGGCCGGCGAGATCCTGCGCTTCACGGCGACGGGCGGCTGAGCCCGCGGGCTGTCCGGCCACGACCCGTCGAAAGGTCGCTTGTGCGCCGTGAGGGCGCACAACCGACCACTCGACCGCATGCGGTGCCGCGGCGCGCTACTGCGGGTCCACGTCCACGCTGAGGCTCACGCCGCGGTGGGCGCGGTCGGCGGCGACCGCGTCGACCGCCTCCCCCACCGCCGTGACCGCCGCGCGACGGTCCTCGGCCTTCACCACGACCTGGCTGCGCTCCTTGCCGCGCAGGCGGAAGAGCGGCGCCGGGCCGAGCGCGCCCGGCAGGCGCGCGTGGAGCGCGGTCGCCGCGGTGTGCGCCGCGCCGGGCTCCGGTGAAGAGCAGACGACGCGGATGAGGGTCGAGAACGGCGGGTAGCGCAGGGCGCGGCGGCGCTCGAGCTCGCCCGCGAGGAATGCGGGCGCGTCGTGGCGCGCGGCGAGGACGATCGCCGGCGCGTCCGGGGCGAACGTCTGGACGATCACGCGTCCGTCCGCGGCGCCGCGGCCGGCGCGGCCGGCGAGCTGGGCGACGAGCGCGAATGTGCGCTCCTCGGCGCGGAAGTCCGGGAAGCGCAGCGTCTGATCGGCGTCGACGACGACGCCGAGATCCACGTCCGGGAAGTCGTGGCCCTTGGCGACCATCTGCGTGCCGAGCAGGATCCCGCGCTCGGCGCGCTCGAACGCCGCGAGGATCCGGGCCGGATCGCCGGCGTCGCCGTCGAGCCGGAAGACCGGGCCGGGCAGCTCCTCCCCCAGGCGCTCGGTGCCCGTCCCGTGGCGCGCGATCGACACCGAGCCGCAGTCCGGGCAGGTGGTGGGCACCGGCTCGCGGTGGCCGCAGTGGTGGCAGGCGATCGTCCCGCCCTGGCGGTGCAGCACGAGCGTCACGTCGCAGTGCGGGCACTCCCAGGCGCGCCCGCAGCCGCCGCA
>JALOLQ010000147.1 GCA_025455895.1 Solirubrobacteraceae bacterium | reverse complement strand
GCGAGGAGCCGAGCGTGAGCACGGCGAGCGCGATGATCGCGACGAGCCCCGGGAGGATGAACGCGATCCCGCCCACCACGCCCGCCAGCGGCCCGCCGACGCGTCGCGCGCAGTAGATCGAGAGCTGCGTCGAGGCCGGGCCCGGCAGCAGGCCGCAGGCGGCGTTCGCGTCCTCGAACTCCTTCGCGTCGATCCAGCCGTGACGCTCCACGCACAGCTCGCGCAGCAGGGCGACGTGGGCGGGCGGGCCGCCGAAGCCGACGACGCCGAGACGCGTCCACTCGCGCAGCACGGTCGTGAGGGGGACGCGCGCCATCTCGCGGCGGGATGCTCGCAGACCGGCGACGGCCCCGGTGTGAACGACTAGGGTCCGACCGTGACCACCTCCCAGGCCCCCGCCGACCAGGCGCTCGAAGCCCACGCGGTCGAGCTGCTCGAGCGGCTCGTCCGCCACGACACGGTCAACCCGCCGGGGAACGAGCGCGCCGCGCAGGAGGAGCTCGCCGCGGATCTGCAGGAGGCCGGCTTCGAGGTGACGCTGGTCGGCCGCACCGAGGAGCGCCCGAACCTCGTCGCGCGGCTGCGTGGGCACGCGGACGGCCCGGTGCTCGGGCTGCTCTCGCACGTGGACACCGTGCCGGCCAAGCCGCACGAGTGGCGCCACGACCCGTGGTGCGGCGAGGTGATCGACGGCGAGCTGTGGGGCCGCGGCGCCGTGGACATGAAGTCCCAGACCGCCGCCGAGGTGGCCGCGGGCCTCGCGCTCGCACGCGAGGGATGGCGGCCCGCCCGCGGCGACCTGCTGATCATCTCCGTCGTCGACGAGGAGGTCGGCGGGACCGACGGCGCGATCTGGATCTGCGAGCACCACCCGGACCTCGTGCGCTGCGACTACCTGCTCAACGAGGGCGCCGGAGCGCTGATGCCCTCCGGCGACGAGCGCCTCTACGGCGTGTGCGTGGCCGAGAAGGGCGTGCACCGCTTCCGCATCTCCACCCGCGGCACCGCCGGCCACGCGAGCAACCCGCGGCTCGGCGACAACGCGTTGCTGAAGCTCGCGCCGCTGATCGCGCGGCTCGGCGAGCGCCAGCCGCCCTACGACGTCACCGAGGGCCCGGCGCGGTTCCTCGCCGAGCTGGGGCTCGACCCGGCCGACCCCGAGGGCGCCGTCGCGACGCTGCGCGAGCGCGATCCGCTGCTCGCGCTGCTCGTCGAGCCGGCGCTCGGGATCACCTTCGCGCCGACGATGGCCGCCGGCTCGGGGTCGATCAACGTCATCCCCTCGGACGCGCACGTGGACGTGGACTGCCGCACACCGCCGGGCGTCGGCGAGGAGCGGGTGCGCGAGCGGATCGCCGAGGCGCTCGGGCCGGACGGCTACGAGGTCGAGATCCTCGAGCGCGTCGTCGGCAACGCCTCGCCGGTCGACACCCCGCTGATGGACGTGCTGCGCGGCTGGGTCGAGCGCGAGGACCCCGGCGCGCGGGCGGTCCCCGTGGTCCTGCCCGCGTTCACCGATTCGCGCACCTTCCGCGCCGCGTTCCCCGACTGCGTCGCCTACGGGTTCTTCCCGATGCCGAACTCGACGCTCTACGAGGTCTGGCCGCGGATCCACGCGCCGGACGAGCGCGTGGACGTGCGCGACGTGGGCGCGGCCGCGCGCTGCTACCGCGACGTCGCCCGGGAGCTGCTCGGATGAGCGAGGTCGTCGCCGAGGGCGAGCCGCTGCGGCTCGGCGGGATGGCGCTGCGCAACGGACTGCTCGTGCACGGCCCGAGCGCGTGGGCGGCGGCGATCCGGGCGGGTGACGGCACGATCGCCCGGGCCAGTGGGCGCAAGCCGCGGGCGCCGCAGGCGGTCGAGCGCGTGCCCGGCGCCCGCGGCGTCGTGAAGCTCGGCGAGGCGATGGTCGTGATCCCGCTCGTGCGGCGCGCGCTGCCCGAGGCGCGGCTGCCGTTCGAGGACGGTGCCGTGCTCGGCGCGGCGGCGGCCGCGAGCGTCGGCGGGGCGCTGCTGAAGCGCCGCCTGGGCGGCACGCGCGGCGAGGCCGCGGCGATCGCGCTGTCGCTCGCGCCGTCGCTGCTCGCGCTGCGCTCCGGCGACGTCGCCCAGTACCACGGCGTCGAGCACAAGGCGATCGCCGCCTACGAGCAGGGCGCCGCCGACGCGAGCGAGGCGGCCAAGGAGCACGACCGCTGCGGCTCGCACCTGATGGCGCCGATGCTCGCGGCGAACCTCGCCGGCGTCGCGCTGCTGCGCCGCGCCGCCGTCGCGCCGTCCCCGCTCACCGGGGCGCTCGTCTCGCTCGGCAGCATGGGCGTCGCCGTCGAGGTCTTCGTCTGGAGCGAGCGCCACGCGGAGAGCCGCGCCGCGCGCCTGCTGCGCCGCCCCGGGCACGAGCTGCAGCGCGCGATCGGGACGCGCGAGCCCACTGAGGAGCAGCTCGAGGTGGGCCGCGCCGCGCTGGCGGAGATCCTACGCGCCGAAGGCGCGCTCGCCGCCTGACCGGCGCCGCTGGAGGAATCCGGCCGGCTGCCGATAGAGAGGGCGATGCCCTCCGTTCTCGTGGCTGCGGTTCCCCCCGTCGCCGATGCCGCGGCGACCCGCAGCGAGCTGCTGTCCGCCCTCAACCAGCTCGATCAGGTCCTGCGCACCGCGCAGCTGCAGCCGATCCCGCCGCCGCCCTCGTTCCTCGAGCGTCTCCAGGAGTTCGGCACGAACTGGAGCGGCTTCATCGGGATCATCTTCATGGTCGCGCTGATCTTCGTGCTCTGGAAGAGCATGAAGATGATGCCGCGCACGAAGCCGATGCAGATCAAGCCCGACGCCAGCCCCGAGGTGGCGTGGGAGTCGATCGCCGGCGTTGACGAGGCGAAGGCGGAGCTGATCGAGGTCGTCGACTTCCTGCGCGACCCGAAGCCCTACAGCCGCCTCGGCGCCAAGGTCCCCCGCGGGGTGATGCTCCACGGCCCGCCGGGCACCGGCAAGACGCTGCTCGCCAAGGCGGTCGCCCACGAGTCCGGGGCCGAGTTCTTCTCGCAGTCGGCCAGCTCGTTCGTCGAGATGTTCGCCGGGCTCGGCGCCGCGCGCATCCGCCGGCTCTTCAACGAGGCGCGCAAGCACGCCCCGGCGGTGATCTTCATCGACGAGCTCGACGCGGTCGGCGCGCGCCGCGGGAGCGACAACAACTCCGAGCGCGAGCAGACCCTCAACCAGCTGCTCGTCGAGATGGACGGTTTCGCCTCGGCGGACCAGATCGTCGTGATGGCGGCGTCGAACCTGCTCGAGAAGCTCGACCCGGCGCTGCTGCGCCCCGGGCGCTTCGACCGCCAGGTGTTCGTCTCGCCGCCGGACGTCCACGGGCGGCGCAAGATCCTCGAGGTCCACACGCGCGACAAGCCGCTGCTCGCGGACGTCGACCTCGACGTCGTCGCCCAGCAGACGAGCGGCCTCACCGGCGCCGACCTCGCGAACATCTGCAACGAGGCGGCGATCCGCTGCGCCCGGCGCAAGGGCCACGCGCTCGCTGCCGCCGACTTCGACGCCGCGCTCGAGCGCGTGATCGCGGGCGTGCAGTCCTCGACGACGCTGAACGACCACGAGCGCGAGGTCGTCGCCTACCACGAGGCCGGCCACGCACTCACCCGCGAGCTGCTGCCGAACACCGACCGCGTGCACAAGATCTCGATCGTCCCGCGCGGCCAGGCGCTCGGGTACGTCATGAACCTCCCGGACGAGGACAGCTACCTCAAGACGCGCGAGGAGCTGATCGACCAGATCACCGTGCTGCTCGGCGGGCGGGTGGCCGAGCAGCTCGTGTTCGGGGCGGTGACGACCGGGGCGGCGAACGACCTCCAGCGGGTCGCGGAGATCACGAACGCGATGGTCCACGTGTACGGGATGGGCACGAGCGACTCCGCCTCGCGCTCGCTCGTCGACCCCGGGCAGCTCTCCGAGGTCTCGCGGCGGATCCGCGACGAGGAGCAGCAGGCGCTCGCCTTCGAGGGCTACAGCGCCGCCCAGCGGATGATCACCGAGCACCGCGACGTGCTCGAGGCGTTCGCCCGGGCGCTGCTCGAGCACGAGGTGCTCGAGCGCCCGCAGATCGACGCGATCATGGACGGCGTGCCCCGGAGCGACCGCCGGCCCGGCCGCGACCGGCTGCGCGTCGTCGCCGTCGACCCGCGCGACCCGCGCGAGCGCGAGCCGGAGCCGCCCGGCTCGTAGACTCCGGGCGCATGTTCGCCCGGATCGATCACATCGGCGTCGCGGTGGAATCCATCGACGACGCGCTCGCGCTCTACGACGAGGCCTACGACATGACGCTCGTCCACCGCGAGGTGGTCGAGGAGCAGGGCGTCGAGGCGGTGCTGCTCGACGTCGGCGAGAACCACGTCGAGCTGCTCCAGCCGCTCGGCGCGGACACGCCCGTCGGCAAGTTCCTCGCGAAGAAGGGCCCGGGCATGCACCACGTCGCCTACCAGGTGACCGACATCGACGCCGAGCTGGAGCGCCTGCGCGCCGCGGGGATCCAGCTCATCGACGAGACCCCGCGGATCGGGATCCGCGGCTCACGCGTCGCGTTCTGCCACCCCAGGAGCACCGGCGGCGTGCTCACCGAGATCGTCCAGCCCGCGGAGGACCACTGACATGAGCAAGGACAAGGACGCGCGCCACCAGGTGACGCTCGGCTTCCAGGGCGGGGGCGGCCTCGCGCTGAAGCTCGCCGAGAAGGACGCCCAGGCGCTGATGGCCGCGCTCGAGAAGGGCGGCTGGCACGACGTCGAGGACGCCGACGGCCCCGTGCGCGTGAACCTCGCGCAGGTCGTCTACGTGCGCACCGAGCGCGACGAGCCGAAGGTGGGCTTCGGGTTGGGGTAGGGCTGGGCGGCGGGACGGCCTGCGGAGGGCGCGGGGTCGTGTAGGGCTCGGGGAGACCGCTTCGCGCCGCAGTGCCTCCCCGCCTT
>JALOLQ010000395.1 GCA_025455895.1 Solirubrobacteraceae bacterium | reverse complement strand
AGACGAACGGACCGGCGGCGTTGATCACCGTCGCCGCGCCGTCGAAGGCGGCGATCAGTGCGGCGGGGTCGTCGATCGGCGCCGGGGCGATGCGCACGACGTCGCCGCCGGCGTCGCGCGCGGCCCGGGCAGCGGCCTCGAGCTTCTCCGGGCTGCGCCCGCTGAGCACCATCGAGGCGCCGCGGCGGGCGAGTTCGGCGGCGACGAGCTTGCCGGTGTAGCCGGTGGCGCCGTAGATCGCGGTCGGTCGGTCGGTCATCGGGCGGAACCCTACGCGGGCGCCGCCCGACACCGCCCTGACCTCGCTGCCGGCCTACGCCGCGGGCAGCAGGTCGTCACGCTCCAGGCGCGCGGCCATCTCGCGGATCCGCTGCACGCGGCGCCGGTCGCCCTCGTCACGGGCGCTGGCCGCCTCGGCGTCGGCGTGGTTGCGAAGCTCGGCGAGCGCGTCGCGGCGGACGTCGGCGCCCAGCTCGGGATCGAACACGGCGGTCTCCATATCGACCTCCCTCAAGGTCTCGGGGACAGTGTTGGCGACGATGCTACGCCCGCGGATGAGGCGCGGGTAAATCACGGATCGGAAGGGCTCCGGGCTGCGGAAAACCACGTAATCCGACCTCCCAGGTGGGTGTTAGGGTGCCCGAACGATGCGCAGTGGTCAGGGCACCGATCCCCGGCCGCGGCCCGGCGGAGCACTCCGCCTGGAGGACCTCCGGCCCGGGGCGCGCGGCAGGGTCGTCGCACATCGCGGGGGCTCCCGCGCCTACACCCGGCGGCTCCTGGCCATGGGGCTCGTGCCGGGCAGCGAGTTCCGGGTCGTGCGGCGCGCGCCGCTCGGTGACCCGGTCGAACTCGAGGTGCTGGGCTCGCTGCTGTCGGTGCGCGCGCGGGAGGCCGCCGGCCTCGAGGTCGAGGTGGTGGCGCCGTGAGCACGGTGGCGCTGATCGGCAACCCGAACTGCGGCAAGACCTCGCTCTTCAACGGCCTGACCGGTGCCAACCAGCGCGTCGGGAACTGGCCGGGCGTCACGGTCGAGCGCCGCGAGGGCCGCTACCGCCACGCCGGTGCCGCGGTCACCGTGGTGGACCTGCCCGGCATCTACGGTCTCGACGCCGACGGCGCCGGGGCACTCGACGCGCACATCGCGCACGACTACCTGCTCTCGGGTGCTCCGGACGCCGTGCTCAACGTGGTGGACGCCTCGAACCTCGAGCGCAACCTCTATCTGACGGCACAGCTCCTGGAGCTCGGGCTCCCCGTGGTCGTCGCGCTCACGATGAATGACGTCGCGCGCTCGCGCCGGCGGCCGGTGGGACGCGCTCGCCGATCGGCTGGGCTGCCCGGTCGTCCCGGTGAACCCGCGGCGCACGCGAGGGATTCCGGCGGTGCGCGCCGCACTCGCGGCGCCGCTCGCGCCCGGTGCGCGCGGGCCCGCCTATCCCGCGGCGGTCGAGCGGGCGCTGACGCGCCTGGAGGACGGCGGGGCCGGCAGCCGCGGCCGGGCGCTCGCGCTGCTGGCCGGAGACGGGGAGGCCGCCACGCCGGGGCTCGGCGAGCTCGTGGCGATCGAGCGCCGGGACGCGGAGCATGCGCTCGCTGAGGACCTCGACATCGTGCTGGCCGACCGGCGCTTCGGCTTCGCGCGCGAGGTCGTCTCGGCGTGCTCCTCGCGGACCGGCGTGCTGCGCCCGTCGCTCACCGACCGGATCGACCGCGTCGTTCTCAACCGCTGGCTCGGGATCCCGGTGTTCCTCGCGGTCATGTACCTGCTGTTCCTGCTGACGATCGACCTCGGCGGCGCCTTCATCGACCTCTTCGACATCCTCGCCGGCGCGCTCTTCGTCGAGGTTCCCGCCGCCGCGCTCGAGGCGGTCGGCGCGCCGGAGGCGCTGCTCGTGCTCGCCGAGGGAGCCGGGACGGGCCTGCAGACCGTCGCCACGTTCATCCCGATCGTCGGCGCGCTGTTCCTGTTCCTCTCGGCGCTCGAGGACTCCGGGTACCTCGCGCGAGCGGCGTTCGTCATGGACCGGGCGCTGCGCGCGATCGGCCTGCCGGGGCGCTCGGTCGTCCCGCTGCTGCTCGGCTTCGGCTGCAACGTCCCGGCGGTGATGGCCACGCGCACGCTCGAGAGCCGCCGCGATCGCGTGATGACCGCGATGATGGCGCCGTTCATGTCCTGCGGCGCGCGGCTGCCGGTGTACGCGCTGTTCGCGGTCGTGTTCTTCCCCGCGGCCGGCCAGAACCTCGTCTTCGGCCTGTACCTCGCCGGGATGGTCGCGGCGGTGTTCACCGCGCTGGTGCTGCGCGCGACCCTGCTGCGCGGCCGCCCGACCCCCTTCGTGCTCGAGCTGCCCCCGTACCACCTGCCCGCTCCGCGCACGCTGCTGCTGCACAGCTGGGAGCGCCTGCGCGGCTTCGTCGTCGGGGCCGGCCGGATCATCGTCCCGATGGTCGTCGTGCTGACGGTCCTCGGCTCGATCCCCATGGGGACCCAGGGCGGCGAACAGCGCACGGTGCTCGACCAGATGAGCCGCGCGATCACCCCCGCGTTCGCCCCGATGGGCATCGACGAGCAGAACTGGCCGGCGACCGTGGGGATCGTCACCGGCGTCTTCGCCAAGGAGGCGCTCGTCGGCACGCTCGACTCGCTGTACGGCTCGCTGGCCGACGGCGACGAGGAGCCGTTCTCGATCGGTGCGCGCGCGGAGGCGG
>JALOLQ010000146.1 GCA_025455895.1 Solirubrobacteraceae bacterium | reverse complement strand
CGTCGCGGTGATCTGCCCGACGGGCCCGCTCACGCGCCAGTGGGCGCAGGCCGCGGCGAAGCTCGGCGTGCACCTCCAGCCCGGCGCCGACGACCCGCGTCCCCCGCGCGACTTCCACGGCATCGCCGTCACGTACGCGCGCGTCGCGCAGGCCGGGCTGCGCTGGGCCGGCCGGGCGGGTCCCGACACGCTCGTGATCGCCGACGAGGCCCACCACCTCGGTGACGAGCTGGCCTGGGGCGAAGGCTTCGAGGCGGCGTTCGGCGCCGCCCGCGACCGCTGGCTGCTGCTGTCCGGCACGCCGTTCCGCTCCGACCAGGCGGCGATCCCGGGCGTGCGCTACGACGCGGACGGGATGGCCGAGGCGGACATCTCGTACACGTACGCGGACGCGGTGCGCGACGGGATCTGCCGGCCGGTCACCTTCGTCCCCTACGACGGGGTCCTCCAGTGGCGCAGCGGCGACGAGGTGGTCGAGGCATCGTTCGAGGACGCGCTCGTGGGGCGCGAGGCCGGGCGGCGCTACCGCACGGCGATCAGCGTCGAGCTGCCCGACGGCCTGCCGCGGATCCTGCGCGAGGCGCACGAGCGCCTGACACGGCTGCGGGCGGACGGCCACCGCGACGCCGGCGGCCTCGTCGTCACCGCCGACGGCGAGCACGCGCGCGCGGTGGCGAAGGTCCTGCGCGAGGTGACGGGCAAGCCCCCGGTCGTCGTCGTGCACACCGACGCGCGCGCCGCCGACAAGCTCGCGCGCTTCACCGAGTCGCGCGACCCGTGGATCGTCGCGGTGAACATGGTGAGCGAGGGCGTGGACATCCCGCGCCTGCGCATCGGGGTCTATGCGACGGCGGCGAAGACGCCGCTGATCTTCCGCCAGATCGTCGGGCGGTTCGTGCGCACGATCCGCGGGCGCACCAACGAGCCGAGCTGGGTCTACCTGCCCGCCGATCCGGTGCTGCGCCGGCACGCGGCGGAGGTGGAGACCGAGCTGCGCCACGTGCTGCGTCCCCCGGGCGAGGAGCCGGACGGGCTGCTCGACGAGGTGCGCGTGCGCCGCGAGAGCGAGCCCGATGCGCCGCTGGAGTTCGTGCCGGTCGCCGCCGACGTGGCCGCGCAGTCGCAGCTCGCGCTGTTCGGGCCGCCGGCTCCGGCTCCGGCGGCGGTGGCGGCGGCACCCGCGCCCGTCGACCTCGCGGCCTTCCCGTCCGCGGTGCCCGATCCGGCGGGCCTGCCCGCCTACGAGCGCCGGGCGATCCTGCGCGACAAGCGCAAGCGGCTCGTCGGCGAGCTGAGCCGCCGCGACCGGCGCTCGCACGCGGAGATCAACGCGTGGCTGAACCGCGAGACCGGCGTCGTGCGGGTCGGCGACGCGACGCTCGAGCAGCTCGACCGCTCGTGCGAGCTGCTGCTGAAGGCGCTCACCCGGCGCTGAGCACCATGCCGGCGGCGAGCGTCGCGTTCGACTGGTCGTCGATCAGGACGAACGCCCCAGTGGCGCGGCACTCGGCGTAGGGGTCGGCGATCACCGGCTCGGCGAGGCGCAGGTGCACGTGGCCGAGGTCGTTGAGGTGCAGCCCGTCGGGCGCGGGCACCGGGCCGAGGGTCTCCAGGTCGAGCCGCTCGGGCACGGCGTCGGCGATCGCCCGGACGGTGCGGGTGCCGTGCTTGACGAGCAGCCGGGCGCCGGGGTGCAGGGGGCGCTCGTGCATCCAGCAGACGGTCGCCTGCAGCTCCCGGGCCGGTGCGGGAGCGTCGGCCGCGGCGCAGATCACGTCGCCGCGCGCCACGTCGACCTCGCGGTCCAGGCGCAGCGCGACCGAGAGCGGCGCGCCGGCGGCCTCGAGCTCGCGGTCGAGCGTCTCGACCGCCTCGACGACGGCCTCGCGCCCGGACGGCAGGACGACGACCGCGTCGCCCGGGCGCACCGTGCCGCGCGCGATCCGCCCGGCGTAGCGCCGCCCGCCGCCGGCCTCGCCCTCGGGGCGGGTCACGAGCTGGACGGGGAGGCGCAGCGGGCCGGCGGTGTCCGCCCCGTCGATCGGCAGCTCCTCGAGCCGCGTGACGAGCGGCGGGCCCTCGTGCCAGGCGGCGTGCGCGGACGGCTCGACGACGTTGTCCCCGTGCAGCGCGCTGACCGGGACGCAGACGACGTCCGGCAGGCCGAGCGCCGCGGCGACCCGGCCGACCTCGGCCTCGATCTCCTCGAAGCGCTCTCGGCTCCAGCCGACGGCGTCCATCTTGTTCACCGCGACGAGCACGTGCGGGACGCGCAGCAGCTCGGCGATCGCCATGTGGCGGCGGGTCTGTGCCTGAACGCCGTGGCGCGCGTCGATGAGCACGACGGTCGCGTCGGCGGTCGAGGCGCCGGTGACCATGTTGCGCGTGTACTGCTCGTGGCCGGGGCAGTCGGCGAGGATGAAGCGCCGGCGCTCGGTGATGAACGAGCGGTAGGCGACGTCGATCGTGATGCCCTGCTCGCGCTCGGCGCGCAGGCCGTCGGTGAGCAGCGCGAGGTCGAGCGCGCCGCCGCCGCGGCGCTCGGAGACGTCGCGCACGTGCTCGAGCTGGTCGTCGGCGATCTGGCGCGTGTCGTGCAGCAGGCGGCCGATGAGCGTCGACTTGCCGTCGTCGACCGAGCCGCAGGTGGCGAGGCGCAGGAGGGCGGTCATCAGAAGTAGCCCTCGCGCTTGCGGTCTTCCATCGCGGCCTCGGTCGCGCGGTCGTCGGCGCGCGTCTCGCCGCGCTCGGTGACCGTCGTGCCCGCGATCTCGGCGACGACCTCGTCGATCGTCGTGGCGGTGCTGCGCACGGCGCCGGTGCAGGTCATGTCGCCGACCGTCCGGTAGCGCACGCTCGTGGTGAACGGCTGTTCCTCGGGGTGGCGCTCGACGAACGGGTCGTCCGCGTAGAGCATCCCGTCGCGCTCGAAGACCGAGCGCTCGTGGGCGAAGTAGATGCTCGGCAGCTCGAGCCCCTCGCGCTCGACGTACTGCCACACGTCGAGCTCGGTCCAGTTCGAGATCGGGAAGACGCGCAGGTGCTCTCCGGGGCGCACGCGCGCGTTGTAGAGGTCCCAGACCTCGGGGCGCTGCGCGCGCGGGTCCCAGCCGCCGAAGTCGTCGCGCAGGCTGAAGACGCGCTCCTTCGCGCGTGAGCGCTCCTCGTCGCGGCGCGCGCCGCCGATGCACGCGTCGAAGCGGTGCTCGGCGATCGCGTCGAGCAGCGTCACAGTCTGCAGGCGGTTGCGCGAGGAGCCGGGGCCGGCGACGTCCTGCACGCGGCCGGCGTCGATCGAGTCCTGCACGGAGGCGACGACGAGCTTCTCGCCGAGTTCGGCGACGCGCCGGTCGCGGTAGGCGGTGACCTCGGGGAAGTTGTGCCCCGTGTCGACGTGCATCACCGGGAACGGGAAACGGCCGGGGCGGAAGGCCTTCTCGGCCAGGCGCAGGAGGACGATCGAGTCCTTGCCGCCGGAGAAGAGCAGCACCGGGCGCTCGCGCTCGGCGGCGATCTCGCGCAGGATGTGGATCGCCTCGGCCTCGAGCAGGTCGAGCGCGTCGAGGCCGGCGAGCGGCGGGGCGGCGACGAGATCGGTCATGCGTGCAGCCCGCATTCGGTCTTCGCGTCGTCGGCCCAGCGCCCCTCGCGCCCGGCGCCCGGCTTCGTGCAGTGCGTGCAGCCGATCGACGCGTAGCCCTGGTCGTGAAGCGGGTGGTAGGGCAGGTCGCGCTCGTGGATCCGGGTCCAGACGTCCTTCTCGGTCCAGTCGGCGAGCGGGTTGAGCTTCCACAGGCCGTGCGCGGCGTCCCACTCGACCTTGCGCGCGTTCGCGCGCGTCGGGGACTGCTCGCGGCGCACGCCGGTGATCCACGCGTCGAGGCCGGCGAGCGCGCGGCCGAGCGGCTCGACCTTGCGGATCGCGCAGCAGGCGTTGGGGTCGCGCGCCCAGAGCGCGTCGCCGTGGGCCGCGGCCTGCTCCTCGAGCGTCGGGCCCTCGAAGCGCTCGACGGTGATGCCGTAGCGGCGCTCGACGGCGTCCCAGGTCGCGTAGGTCTCGGGGAACAGGACGTGCGTGTCGAGCGCGAAGGCGCGCGCGTCGGAGCGCGTGGCGAAGAGGATGTCCAGCAGGACCGATTCCTCCTGCTGGAACGAGCAGGCGAGCGCGATCCCGGGGTGGAAGCGCTCGAGCCCCCAGGCGACGACCTCCTCGGCGCTCAGGTGCTCGAGGTCGGGCGGGTTCTCAGGATCGAGCGGCTGCCGGCGGGCGCGCCAGGCGCGCCAGCGGCGCGCGGCGGTCTGCAGCGCCCGGGTCGTCTCGACCTCCTCGATCGTCGGGGTGGCGGCCAGCACGCCGCGAAAATAGCAGAATCCGGATCAGGTTTTGGCATTTAGGGCGGGGGCGGGGTGCCGGTCCAGGTTGTCCCGGCGGGCGGCGAGGGGATCACCCGCGCCTCGATCTCGCCGTGGCAGTTGGCGCAGACGAGGACGCACTTGGCGGCCTCCTCCCGGCGCGCGGACAGCGCGCGTCCCGCACCGCCGTTGAGGCCGAACAGCTTCGTGGACGGGTCGACGTGGTGGAAGTGCAGGTTGTTGATCGCGCGGGCGTATCCGCAGACCGCGCATGCGCCGCCGGCCTCCTCGACCAGCAGTCGCTTGATCTTCTGGTTGCGCCGGGTCACCGCCTCACCGGCGCAGCGCTTGCAGCGGTAGCGGCCGCCGTAGTAGCCGTGCGGCCACTCGCCATGCTGGCGGCAGCGCATCATGACATCGGAGCGGTCGTCCGTCAGGGGTCGCCCGGGGTTCGGGATGATCGGATCTGGAGGCGGGACAGGGGGTCGGACCACGAACATATGTTCGCATCCGGGTCGGACGGTGCCGCCGCGACGGAACGACATGCGCCCCCTGGGACTCGAACCCAGAACCCTCGGTTTAAAAGACCGAAGCTCTAAAACCAGTTGAGCTAGAGGCGCCTGAGGGCGCAGTCTGACACAGGCACGATCGCCCGCTCACCCCGCCGCCGGCCCGGTCCCCCGCTCGACCACCTCGAGCTCCCGCACGCGCAGC
>JALOLQ010000145.1 GCA_025455895.1 Solirubrobacteraceae bacterium | reverse complement strand
CGGATCGTCCGTGGACCTCGTGGGAGCTCGGGTGCGGTCATCCCCGCCGAGGTGCACGACGCCCACCGGGAGGCGCAGCGGCTGCTGGCCGAGGCGCGCGCCGAGGGGGCGCGCGTGGTGGCCTCGGCCGCCGACGCCCGCGAGGCGGCGCGGCGCGAGGGCCGCGACGAGGGGCGCGAGGAGGGGCTCGCCGAGGTGACCGGTCTGCTGGTGCGCGCCCGCGCGCTCGCGGCGGCGACCCGCGCCGAGGCCTCGGCCGACCTGCGCACGCTGGCCGTGCGCATCGCCGAGAAGGTGCTCGGCCGCGCCCTCGCGGCGGCGCCCGAGCTGGCCGGCGACCTCTGCGCCGCGGCGCTCGAGGCGGCCCGGCACCAGCGCGAGATCACGCTGCGCGTGCACCCCGACGACCTGGCCGCGGTGGAGGCCGCGCGGCCGCGGCTCCGGCAGCTCCTCTTGCGCGCTCCCGACCTCGCGCTCCGCGCCGACCCGACGGTGGGACGCGGCGGCTGCGTCGTGGAGACCGAGGTCGGCGCGATCGACGCGCGCCTGGAGACGCAGCTCGCGGCCATCGAGCGGGCGCTCGCCGCGGCGCCGGCCGGCGCCCTCGCCGCCCCGCCCGCGGAGGGATCCCGATGAGCGACGACCGGACCCCCGGACCCCTGGCCGGCGCCCTCGATCAGCTCGCGCGCGTGGAGCCGAAGCGCGTCACGGGCCGCGTCACCGAGCTGTGCGGGCTCGTGGTCCGCGCCGCGATCCCGCAGGTGCGCTCGGGCGAGCTCGTGCGCATCGCCACCGCGGCCGGGCCGCTCCTCGCCGAGGTGGTGGGCTTCAAGGACGACGAGGCGGTGCTGATGCCCCTCGGCGAGCCCCGGGGGCTGGGGCCGCGCTGCGAGGTGGAGCCGACCGGCCGCCCCTTCTCGATCCGCTGCGGCGCGGCGCTGCTGGGCCGCGTGCTCGACGGCCTCGGCGCGCCGTGCGACGGCCTCCCGCCCCCCGAGCCCGCCGGCCTCGAGGAGTGGGCCGTCGACCGCGCCGCGCCCGATCCGCTGACGCGCCGCCGCGTGACGCGGCCGCTGACGCTGGGCGTCCGCGCCATCGACGGCCTCCTCACCGTCGGCGAGGGGCAGCGCGTGGGCCTCTTCGCCGGCTCGGGCGTGGGCAAGTCGACGCTCCTCGGCCAGATCGCGCGCAACACCGACGCCGACGTCAACGTCATCTGCCTCTGCGGCGAGCGCGGTCGCGAGGTGCGCGACTTCCTCGAGGAGTCGCTCGGCCCCGCGGGCCTGGCGCGGTCGGTCGTGGTCTGCGCCACCTCGGACGCGCCGTCGCTCGTGCGCCTCAAGTCGACCTACGTGGCGACCGCGGTGGCCGAGTGGTTCCGCGAGCGCGGCCAGCGGGTCCTCTTCCTCATGGACTCGGTCACGCGCTTCGCGCGCGCCCTGCGCGAGGTGGGGCTGGCCGCCGGCGAGCCGCCGGCGCGACAGGGCTACCCGCCGTCGGTCTTCGCCGCCCTCCCCCGCCTGCTGGAGCGCACCGGCAACGGGGCGGTCGGCTCGATCACCGCGATCTACACCGTGCTCGTCGCGGGCGGCGACATGGACGAGCCCATCGCCGACGAGGTGCGCGGCATCCTGGACGGCCACATCGTGCTGACGCGGCTGCTCGCGGCCCGCGGCCACTGGCCCGCCATCGACGTGCTCGACTCGATCTCCCGCGTCATGAGCGGCATCGTCGACGCGGAGCACCAGCGCGCCGCCACCCGCCTGCGGGAGCTGCTCGCGGCCTACGAGCGGCAGCGCGACCTGATCCTGCTCGGCGCCTACCAGAAGGGCTCCGACCCGACGACCGACCGCGCCATCGCGAGCATCGGCGCCATCGAGCAGTTCCTGCGGCAGGGGCTCGACGAGAACCCGCCCCTCGCGGAGACGCGCGCCCGCCTGACGACGCTGCTGCCCGCCTGAGCCGGCGCGCTGCCGCGGCGCCCGTCAGCGCCGCAGCGCCGGCGGCACCTCGCGGCGCTCGACGCGCTGGCAGAGGTCGTCGAGGCGGAAGTCCGCGAGCCGCAGGCGGCCCCCCTCGATGGCGCTCATCACGCGCGCCGCCATGAGCACGCGGCCGTCGCGCAGGAGCACGGCGGAGCCGCCCGCGGCGGCCAGCCGCCCGGTACCGGCGGCGAACGCCCGGGCGGCCGCGGGCGTGAGCCGGACCTCGAGCTCCCGCGGCCCGGCGCTGACCTCGGCGAACCCGGCGGCGCCGACCAGGGGCTCAGCCTCGAGGTGCAGCTTCTGGCCGCGCCACTCGACGGACCGCCGCCCCGGGGCCGGCGTCGGGCTCGCGCCGTGGAGCGCCAGCCCCGGATGGACCTGCACGGTCGTGCACCGCGGCTGGCGGATCTCCTCGGCGAGCGCGTCGTAGGCCCGGCGGCACACCGCGTTCCCAGCCTCCAGGTCGAGGCAGCGCGCGTAGTGCGGCAACACCGCGAACGGGTCGGCGCCGGCCAGGCGCAGCACCCAGCCGAGCTGCCCGTGGGCGCGGGCCTGACCGGGGAAGCGCGCGACGAGCCGCCGGGCGAGGTCGACCCGCTCCTGCCTGAGGGGCGCGGCCGGCAGGTCGAGGGTCGCGGCCTGCTCCGCGAGGACGGCGATCGTGGAGGCGACCTTGAGCTGCGTCTCGAAGTCGTCCGCGTAGAGCTGCCCCCACGCGCGCACCACCGCGAGCAGCTCGCGAAACCCCGCCGCGCGGGTCGCGGCCGGCTCGAGCTGCAGCATGGCGGCCGCGAGCCGGTCGAGCAGGTGCCGCTCCTCGGGCGACACGGCCGCGGCCCTGAGCGCCTGGAGCTTCGCCACCACCTCGCGGGCGTCGCGGGCGGGGCCAAAGCCGCTGCCGAAGACGTCGGGCGGGGCGGCCGGTCGCCCGGCCGCCGGCCGCGAGGCCGGGGCGCTGGCGGGGGCCGACGCGCCGCGCGGCGGCGGGGCCGCCGGCCCGCACGCACCGGCGAGGGCGAGCGTGACGATCAGCACCACCTGGACCCGGAGCGAGTGGCTCATGGCGCTGACTATTCGCACGGGGCCCCGCGCCGCGGCAAGCGATTTGGGTCGACCGGGCCGCATTGGCTACAATCGAGCGATCCCCGGCGCTCCCGGGCGGAGGTGGTCCATGCGCGTGTCCCTCATGGCGGTGCTCGCGGCCCTCGTGGGCCTGACCTCGCTCGCAGCGTGCGACCCCGGCAAGGGCTTCCTCGGCGCCTGCACCACGAGCGACGACTGCAAGGATGCCTTCGCGTGCATGGGCGGGCTCTGCCTGCGCCGTGACGCCTGCGACGCGCTCGGGTGCGACTGGGCGACCGAGGTCTGCGTGGCCGAGGCCGACGGCGCCGCCCGGTGCGTGCCGAGCTGCTTCAACGACCCGCTCGCCTGCGCGGACACGAGCCCGGCGCTCATGAACGCCCACCCCGTGGTGGGGTACATGGGCAACACGGTCACCGGCAAGATCCAGCCCACGCCCGTGTGCGCGTGCCTCGCGAGCGCGTGCTCGGCGTGCGACGCCGCGACCTTCTGCGTGTCGCTGGCCAACGGCAACGACCCCAATACGCCCGTCGAGGATGCCATGTTCCCCGCTGACGCGGTCGCGGCCGGCGGCGAGTGCATCCAGCGGCCGTGACGCCATGTCGCTCCCCGCCTCTCCCACCTGCGTGATCACCGGCGCCGGCGGCGGCTTCGGCCGGGCCCTCGCCCTCGAGCTGGCGCGGCGGCAGGCGCGGCTGCTCCTCAGCGACGTCAACCTCGAGGCCGTGCAGGAGACGGCCCGGCTCGCGACCGGCGCCGGAGCGCCGGCCGCGGCGGCGCGGCGCTGCGACGTGTCCCAGGCCGCCGAGGTCGAGGCCCTCTGCGCCGCGGGCGACGGGCGCGTCGACCTGGTGGTCAACAACGCCGGCGTGAGCACCGGCGGCTTCATCGGGGAGCTGTCGCTGGAGGACTGGCGGTGGACGCTCGACGTCGACCTGTGGGGCGTGATCCACGGCTGCCACTTCTTCACGCCGCGGCTGCGCGCGCAGGGCTCGGGGCACATCCTCAACGTCGCCTCGGCGGCGGGCTTCGTGGCGGCGCCGCGCATGGCGGCCTACAACGTGGCCAAGGCGGGCGTGGTGTCGCTCTCCGAGACGCTCGCCGCGGAGCTCGAGGGGACGGGCGTGCACGTCACCGCCCTCTGCCCCACGTTCTTCAAGACCGACGTCGTCCGCTCCGGCCGCTTCACCGACGAGCGGACGCGCCACCTGGCCGAGAAGATGATGGCGAAGGGCATCCCCGTCGAGGAGGTCGTCCGGGCCGCCCTGCGCGCGGTGGAGCGCGACGAGCTGTACTGCGTCCCGATGGCCGACGGGCGCTGGCTGTGGCGCCTCAAGCGGCTGTCGCCCGACCTCTACCGGTACCTGATGAGCCGCACCGTCAAGCGGTGGTAGGGGCGCCCGGCGCTACTTCACGCAGCGCGTGCGCGCCTCCTGGCCGACGAAGCGCCCCGCCGACTCGCCCGAGGCGAAGCTGACCACGTAGACGTGGTAGCGCTGGTCGGCGTGGCCCGTCGAGGTCCAGTAGCCCTCGGCGTAGGTCCCGGGGAAGGCCTCCGGATCGATCGTGGGCGGGCCGCGGCGCTCGACCAGCCCCGCCAGCTCCGGGTGGGTGGGCAGCCGCCACCCGCCGCCGGCGAGCTGCTGGCAGTGGCGCTGCGCGCCCGCGAAGGTCTGGGGATCGCCGGCGGTGCGGCGCTGCCAGTGGCGTCCGCTCGCCGTGTCCAGCACGGTGTCGCCGCGCGCCAGGAAGCGCCGGAACGCGGCGCGGACCTCGGCGGTGCGTGCGCCGCGCGGCAGCGGGTGCTCCCAGGCGGCGGGGCCGTCCCCGAGGCCGACGCCGATCCGGTCGGCGCAGGCGCCGACGACGAAGGTGCCGGGCGCCGTCCCGACCGCGCGGCCGTCGACGAAGAACCGGCCGACGAGCGGGCCGCCGCGCGCGTTGACGGGCCGCACGGTCACGGTCACCGTCGGCAGGCGGTCGGGGCCGACGCGGCCGCAGATCCGACGG
>JALOLQ010000144.1 GCA_025455895.1 Solirubrobacteraceae bacterium | reverse complement strand
CTGATCGGAGCGACGACCGAGAACCCGTACTTCGAGGTCAACGCGGCGCTGCTCTCGCGCACGCAGGTCTACGAGCTGCACGCGCTGACCGCGGACGACCTCGAGGCGCTGCTGCGCCGGGCGATCGCCGCCGGCGGCGCGGGCACGAGCCTCGTCGAGGACGACGCGCTGGCCTTCCTGGCCACGCGCTCCGGCGGCGACGCGCGGACCGCGCTGCAGGCGCTCGAGCTGGCGAGCGTCACCGCGGCCGGGGCTCCGGTCAGCCTGGCGCTCGCGGAGGACGCGCTGCAGCGCCGGGCGGTGCGCTTCGACAAGCAGGGCGACCAGCACTACGACACGATCTCGGCCTGGATCAAGGCGACGCGCGGCTCGGATCCCGACGCCTCGCTCTACTACCTCGCGGTGATGCTCGAGGGCGGCGAGGACGCGCGCTTCATCGCCCGGCGGATGGTGATCCTCGCCAGCGAGGACATCGGCAACGCCGACCCGCAGGCGCTCGTCGTCGCGGTCGCCGCGGCGCAGGCGGTCGAGCACGTCGGGCTGCCCGAGGCGCAGTGGGCGCTCGCCCAGGCGGCGATCTACCTGGCGCTCGCGCCGAAGTCGAAGGAGGCCTACCACGCGCTGGGCCGCGCGCGGGCGAGCGTCCGCGACCGCGGCGCGCACCCGCCGCCGCCCTACCTGCGCTCGGCCGGCGGCGGCGCGAACCGCGCGCTCGGGCGCGCCGACGGCTACGACGACCCGCACGCGCATCCCGGGCACCTGAGCGAGCAGGAGCTGCTGCCCGACGCGCTGATCGGCGAGCGCTTCTACCGCCCCGACGACGCCGAGGCGGCGCTGCGCGAGCGTCTCGCGGAGATCCGCCGGGCGCGCGGGCGGGACACGTAGGATCCGCGGCCCATGGCCGACGCGACCGCCACGGCGCAGCTCGAGTCCCGCAGCCCGGTGGACGGCGCGCGGCTCGGCGCGGTCCCGAAGGCCTCCGCGCGCGAGGTCGCCGCGGCCGTCGACCGCGCCGCCGAGGTCCAGCGGCTGTGGGCGATCCTGCGCCTGCGCGACCGCGCGCGCTACATGGCCCGTGCCGCCCAGGCGGTGATCGACGAGCGCGACGAGCTCGCCGTGCTGCTCCAGCGCGAGCAGGGCCGCCCGCGCGCCGAGGTGAAGGTCATGGAGCTGCTGCCCGCGGTGGAGACGCTGCAGTGGCTCGCCGAGCACGGCCCGCGGATCCTCGCCGGCGAGCGGATCGGCTTCTCGCGCACGCAGCACCCGGTCAAGCGCGGGCGCTGGTCCTACGAGCCGCTCGGGGTCGTCGCGGTGCTCGGACCCGCCGCCGAGCCGTTCGCCACCCCGCTCGGCGACATCGCGGTGGCGCTGATGGCCGGCAACGGCGTCGTCTTCAAGCCCTCGCCGCACGCGGCGCTCGCGGGCGAGCGGATCGCGCGCGTCTTCGCCCGCGCCGGGCTGCCCGAGGGCCTGCTGCGGGTCGTGCACGGCCATGCGGACACCGGCGGCGCGCTCGTCGAGGCGCCGGTCGCCCAGGTGCGGTTCACCGGCAGCCTGCGCGCGGGCCGCGTGGTCGCCGAGACGTGCGCGCGGCAGCTCAAGCGCAGCGTGCTCGAGCTGGGCGGCGACGACGCGATGCTCGTGCTCGCCGACGCGAACGTGACCCGCGCCGCGCGTGGCGGAACGTGGGCGGCGTTCGCGAACGCCGGGCAGTCCGGCGGCAGCGTCGGGCGGGCGATCTGCCTGCACAAGACCTACGACCGCTTCCTCGACAGCGCGGTCGCGATCGCCGGCGCCCTGCGCGTCGGCGATCCGTCCGACCCGGCGACCGAGGTCGGCCCGCTCGTCTCCCGCGAGCGGCTCGACCGGCTCGCCGAGCTCGTCGACGACGCGGTGGCCCAGGGCGCGACCGTGCACTGCGGCGGCCGCGTGGACGCGGGCGCGAGTGGCGCGTTCTTCGCGCCCGCCGTCGTCACCGGCGTCGAGCCGGGCATGCGCCTGTGGAACGAGGAGGCCCCGGGCCCGGTGCTCGTCGTGCACCGCGCCGACAGCGAGGAGGAGGCGATCACGCTCGCCAACGCCTCGCCGCTCGGCCTCGGCGCCTCGATCTGGACGGCCGACCGCGCCAAGGGCACCCGGATCGCGCGCGAGCTGCAGACCGGCATGGTGTGGATGAACGACCACCTCGTCGCCCGCAGCGCGCCGCAGGTCCCGTGGGGCGGCGTGAAGGGCTCGGGGATCGGCCGCGCACGCGGCGCGATCGCGCTGCGCACCTGCGCCGAGCCGAAGGCCGTCACCTGGGACCCGCCGGTCGGCCGCCCGGCGTGGTGGTTCCCCTACGACGCCTCGCTCGTGAGCGCGGCGCGCGCGGTGATCGGGCTGCGCTCCGCCCGCGACGCGGACCGCGAGGCGGCGCTGAAGCAGGGCTCCGGCGCGCTCGCGACGACCGCCGCGCGCTGGGCGCGCACGCTGCGCAGCGGGCGCTGAGCGCGGCCGCTCCACCCGCCCCGTCCGCGCGCCGGATCTTCCGGTCAGTCGGGGACGATCCGCCACGCGGAACCATCGGCGCCACGGCGATCGCGCTCTGTGGCGGATCCTGACCGACCAGCGAGGAGGAACCGCCGCGCCGGGCGAGCGGCCGGGTCAGAGCGCGCGCACCAGGGCGGCTGCGGCGGCGGCCGCCACGACGACGACGAGCGTCGGCGCCCGCAGCAGGAGTGCCGCGGCGGCGGCGGCGAGCCCGGCCGCCCGGGCGTCGACGACGAGCGCGCGCCCGTCCCCGAACGCCTGCACGACGATCAGCGCGGCGAGCAGCGCCGGCGCGAGCAGCGCGACGAGGCCCTGGGCGCGCAGCGGCAGCTCGCGCCCGCCGAGCAGCAGCGGGCCCGCGCCCTTCAGCGCGATCGTCCCCGCCCCGGCGACGAGCACCACCACCCACGCGGCGCTCACGGCAGCAGCTCCCGGTGCTCGAACTCCACGGGCTCGGGCAGCGCCCGCGGGCCGCGCAGCCCGAGCAGGCAGGCGAGCGCCGCCGCGATGATCGGGACCCCGGGCGGCGCGAGCGGGACGAGCGCCAGCGCGATCGCCCCGCCGAGCAGCGCGGCCGCCGCCGCCCGCCGCGAGCCGAGCTGCGGCACGAGCAGCGCGAGGAAGAGCGCCGGAAAGGCGGCGTCGAGCCCGAGCGCGAGCGGATCGCCGATCAGCGACCCCGCGAGCGCCCCCAGGGTGGTGCCCGCGACCCAGCCGGCGTAGACGGTGAGCCCGGCGCCGAGCAGCAGCCGGCGGTCGTAGCGCCCGCCGCCGGTGTGCGAGATCACCCAGACCTCGTCGACGACGAGCTGCGCGCGCAGCAGCCGCTCCCACCACGGGCCGTGCAGCTCCGGCGCGACCGACATGCCGATCGCGGCGTAGCGCGCGTTGAGCAGCAGCGCGGCGGTCGCGGCGGCCAGCGCCGCCCCGCCGGCGGAGAGCACGCCCGCGGCGGCGAACTGCGCCGAGCCGCCGAACGTCGTCGCCGAGAAGACGATCGAGGCGAGCGCGCTGAAGCCGGCGTCGCGGGCCAGCACGCCGAAGGTCACACCGAAGAGCGCGACCACGGCGGCCAGCGGCGCCACGCGGCGCGCCCCGTCGCGATGGCGGTGCGGCCGGTCCACCGGCCGCATGCTAGGCCGCGGCGGCCTCCACGGGCTCGTCCGCCCGAGGGGGCCCCGGCAGCAACCGCCCGCCCGCCACCGGCGTGTTGCGCAGCGCGCCCGGGAGCAGCGGCAGCAGCACGCGCTTGGTGTACTCGGCGCCGCCGCGGCGCACGGCCTCGCGGACGGGATCCCACGAGAGCCCGTAGCCGGCGCGGATCCGCCGTGGGAGCGAGCCCGCCACGATGAAGTTCACGGTCTCCACGAGCCAGCGCATCCGGGCCGGCGCCGGCGGATGGAAGACGACCGCGCGGCCCAGCTCGCGCGCCCGCGGGGTGACCCACAGGTCGCCGCCGTCGAGCATCCCGCGGTAGTAGTCGTCGAAGTCCTCGATCGTCTGCGGCATGTCGCGCTGGCGCAGGCCGAACATCTCCCCGACCCGGCGGTACTCGGCCCACAGCGTGTTGCGCTCGTCACGGTCGAGATCGGCGACGTAGAGCCGGTACACCTCGTCGGCCGACTGGAACAGCGGCGCGAGCGTCCACAGGAGGTACTGCGGGTCGTCGGCCGCGAACGGCGTGCCGGCGGGGAAGCGGCCCGCGGGCTCGGGCAGCACGCCGCGCACCCGGGCATGGACGCGGCGCACGCGCTCGGTCATCGCGTCGGCGTCCTCGCGGCGGCCGAAGTAGATCGTGTTCATCACGGTCGCCGTGCGCGCCAGGCGCCCGTGCGGATCCTCGAGGCCGGTCGTGCGGTCGTAGAAGCCCTCGAACATCACCGGGTGCGCCGCCTGGATGAGCAGCGCGCGGGCGCCGGAGAACGCGACGATCAGCTCGCGGTTCACGCGCCGGATGAGCGCGTCCTCGGCGAAGTGGCCCTCCCCGGGAGCGGCGGGGCGGAACGGGAGCGGGGTGAGCTTCGCGGGGGCGGGCATGCGTATGAGCGGGTACGTCCGACTACCCTTCCGGAGACCATGCCTGCCGCCGCCTACGCCGGGAAAGAGTGCGTCTGCCAGTTCAACCGCGGGATCTGCGACCAGACCTGCGTGAAGGACATGCTCGAGGTGCCGTTCTACATCGCGTGCCTGAAGCTCAAGGGCCGCCCGTGCAAGGTGATCGGCGGCGGCGCGATGGGCCTGGAGAAGACCGAGGGCCTGCTCGCCTGCGGCGGTGACGTGACCGTCATCTCACCCGACGCGGGGCCCGAGCTGGAGGCGCTCGCCGCCGAGGGCTCGATCCGCTGGGAACCGCGCGAGTACGCCGGGCCCGAGGACCTCGAGGCGACCTTCATGGTCATCGCCTGCACCGACAGCACCGAGACGAACATCCGCATCTACGAGGACGCCGAGCGTCGCGCGATGCTCGTGAACATCGTCGACGTCCCGCCGCTGTGCAACTTCATCCTCCCGGCGATCGTGCGCACCGGCCCGCTGGCGATCGCGATCTCCACC
>JALOLQ010000143.1 GCA_025455895.1 Solirubrobacteraceae bacterium | reverse complement strand
CGGTAGACGAGGTACGCCTGCCCGCCCGGCGCCATGCTCAGCGCCGGGTAGGTGCCGAGCGCGCTGTCGCCGACGTTGAGGTCGACGGGCACCGGCGGCTCGAAGCGCCGCGATCCCGGCTGCAGCGACGCCGAGTACATCCGGTCGGCCGCGCCGAACTCCTGCACCCAGGCGACGAGCAGGCGGCCCCCGTCGCCCGCGGCGATCACCGGCCAGGACGACTCGAAGCGCTGGGTCGGCCCCGTGTCGACGCGCTGGGCCGGGCGCCAGGCGCCGTCCACGAACTGCGCGGCGAAGACGTGCGGGCGCCCGTCGGCGTCGTCCTTGCGGTAGACGAGCCCGCCGGTCCCGTCGGCGGACATCGCGACCCCGCCGAGCTCGCGGATCGCGGTGCTCGGGCCGTCGATCGGCTGGACCGGCGAGACGAGCGCGTGCGCGCAGGCCGGCCACGCGAGGGACGCGAGCAACAACGCGAGGGTCACCCGCCGGAGCCGGAACGGCAGCACGCGCTCGAGGGTGGCGGGCGCACCGCGCAGACTTGTGAACGACTGGTCGCTTTTCTGTGAACGCCGTCCGCAGGCGGCGATGTTCACCAAATGTTCTCCAATCGGACACCGCTGGTTCACGCGCCGGGAGCCCCGCGCGCCCACACTTCCGTCCGGCGGCCCCGGCCGTTCCTCCCCCTTCCCGCCCCGGCCTCGACCCGACGGAGACCGACCCGTGACCCGACGCACCCTCCCCCTGCTGCTCGCCGCGCTGCTGGCGCTCGTCCTGCCCGCGACGGCCGGCGCGAAGAGCACGATCACGATGAGCGGCTCGACCTCCGTCTTCCCGCTCGTCAAGCAGCTCGCCTCGAACTACGTCAAGCAGAACCGCGGCGCGGCGCAGTTCCGGCTGCTCCAGGGCGGCTCGGACATCGGCATCAACGACGTGGCCCGCGGCCGCGTGACGTTCGGGATGGCCTCGCGGGACCCGCAGCGCTCCGATCCCGGCGGCCTCGTCTTCAACCGCATCGCCCGCGACGGCGTGTGCATCGTCACCCACCCGCGCAACCCGCTGCCGACGATCAGCCGCGCGACCGTGCAGGCGATCTTCTCCGGCCGGATCCGCAACTGGAGCGCTGTGCCGGGCGCGCGCCAGAAGGGGCCGATCGACCTCATCACGCGCACGCCGTCCTCCGGTACGGCGGACGCCTTCCAGAACATCTTCATGGGCCTGAACCTGCGCGTGGCGGGCAACGCCTCGCCGAAGTCCACCAACGGCCTGGCCAGCCAGGCCGTGCGCTCGAACCCCGCGGCGATCGGCTACCTGGACTTCACGTTCACCGCCGGGACGGCCGTCGCCCCCTACCAGGGCGTGCCCTGCAACCTGCGCAACGCGAAGTCCGGCCAGTACGGCGGCGTGCGCAACCTGTGGCTCGTCAGCCGCGGGCGCGCCTCCGGTGACGCGGGCCGGTTCCTGCGCTGGGTCACCGGCTCGCGCGGCCAGCGGGTCGTCGCCAAGGGCTGGGTCTCGCTGCGCTAGCGCCGAGACGCCCGCCGCCCCCGAATGGCCACCACCGCCCCCGCACCGGCCCCGGTCGCTCCCGCCGTGCCGCGCCGGGCCCGGCGCTCGGGCACCGCGCAGGACCGGCGCACCGAGCTCGTGCTGGCGCTCGTGGCCGCGACGGTGCTCGCGCTCTGCGCCGGGATGCTCGTCTTCGTGTTCGTGAAGGCGTGGCCGTCGTTCGAGGCCAACGGCCTGAGCTGGTTCGGCGACGGCAACGTCGACCAGCAGATCGGCGACATCTTCAAGTCGCCCGCCGACCCGGCGGACTACGTCTACACGATCGGCGCGCTGCCGCTGATCGTCGGGACGTTCCTCACGACGGCGGCGGCGGTCGTGCTCGGGCTCGTCTTCAGCCTGTTCACGGCGATCTTCATCGTGGAGTTCGCGCCGGCCTGGCTGAACCGGATCCTCGAGCCGGTGGTGCGGCTGCTCGCCGCGGTCCCGTCGGTGGTCTACGGCCTGATCGGGATCCTCGTGCTCGTCCCGTTCGTGGCGGAGAACCTCATCAGCACCGAGCGCAAGGAGTCGGTCGCGTTCGTCGTGCAGCTCACCGGCGCCTCGTGGTCGGTCGCCGCGGTGATCCTCGCGGTGATGATCGTCCCGATCATGATCGCGATCATCGTCGACGCGCTGCGCGCCGTCCCCAAGAGCTGGACCGAGGGCGCGGCCGCCCTGGGCGTGAACCGCTGGCGCGTGATGTGGACGATCTCCGTGCGCACCGCGCGCCCGGCGATCATCGCCGCGGTGATCCTCGCCACCGCGCGGGCGCTCGGCGAGGCGATCATGCTCGCGATGGTCGCGGGCTCGGTCGGGTTCATCCCGAACCCGTTCGACGGCCTCACCTTCTTCTTCGAGCCGGTCCGCCCGCTGGCCGCGGCGGTCGTCGAGAACGCCGAGGGCCTGAGCGTGATCCCGTTCGGGCAGACGATCTACGCGTTCGCGTTCATCCTGCTGGTCTCGAGCATGGTCCTGTCGCTCGGGGGCTGGCTGGCGAAGCGGCCGATGCGCAAGTACGGGATCCAGTCGTGAGGGACGCTCGTGGCTGACGCCCCCGCGCTGCCGCCGACCGCCCGCACGAAGCCGGTCGAGTCGAGCCGCAACTGGCCGCTCATGGACCGGCTGATGCTCGCCTGCTGCTGGGTGGCCGGCGTGAGCGCCTGCGTGATCGCGTTCGCGATCGTCGCCTACATGGCCTACCGGGGGCTCGAGTTCCTGCGCCCGGCACTGTTCATCGAGCGTCCCAACGCCGACCTCGACCAGTCGAAGAGCGGCGGGTTCCTCGACCCACTGCTGGGCACGCTGATCCTCACGGTCATGGGCACGGCGCTGGCGATCCCCGTCGCGGTGGCCACCGCGGTCTGGGTGACCGAGTACGGGCGCCCGTTCTGGCTCGCGCGCGCGGTCGAGTCGGGCGTCGAGATCATCGCCGGGACGCCGAGCATCGTGCTCGCGATCTTCGGGCTGATCGTCTTCCAGGAGCAGCTGCTCGGCTTCCTCTCGTTCGAGGCCGAGGGCGGTTCGGTCTTCGGGCGCTCGTTCTTCACCGCCGCGGCGATGATGTCGCTGATCGCGCTGCCGCTGATCGTCGGCTCGACCCGCGAGGGGCTGCAGTCGATCCCCGGGCACGTGCGCGAGGCGTCCTACGCGCTGGGCAAGACGAAGGCGGCCACGATCCGCCGGGTGCTGCTGCCCTCGCTGCGCGCCCCGATCGCGACCGGCACGGCGCTCGGGATGGGCCGCATCGCCGGGGACACCGCGATCGTCGTGATCCTGCTCGGCGGCACGCTGCAGCTCCAGGGCTACGGCGACGTCCCGGGGCTCGACGTGCTGCGCGGCACCGGCAGCACGCTCACGAGCTACGTGTACCTCAACTCGCCCGCGGGCGAGGGCTCGGCCCCCGAGAAGGCCTACGCGGCCGCCGTCGTGCTGCTGGCGATCGCCATCGCCCTGAACTTCCTCGTGGACTGGATCGTCCGCCGCGACCCGACCAAGGCCGTGACCGCGGCCGCCCGGAGATGACGATGCCCGACGACAGCGCGGACCTGATCGTCGACGGCGCGGGCCCCCCGCCCCCGATCCGGCGGCTCGTGCCCGGCGGCGCCCCGACGATCGTGCTGCCCCCGCCGCCGGGGACGATCACCGCCCCGAACGGCGCCGGCGGCACCGGGCCGACGGTCGAGCGCCGCGTCAGCGCGCTCCCGGCCGCGCAGGTCGCCGAGCGCATGCGCACCGAGGAGCTGCGGATCGCCTACGGCGGCAAGGAGGCCGTGAAGGGCGTCTCGCTGCCGGTGCGCCGCGGCGAGGTGCTCGCGCTGATCGGCCCCTCCGGCTGCGGCAAGACGACGCTGCTGCGCTCGCTCAACCGGCTCACCGAGCTGACGCCGACGGCCACCCGCACCGGCCGGATCGTGCTCGACGACCAGGACGTCGACACGCTCGAGGTCACCGATCTGCGCCGCCGCGTCTCGATGGTCTTCCAGCAGCCGAACCCGTTCCCGATGAGCGTCTTCGACAACGTCGCCTACGCGCTGCGCGAGCAGGGCAGCCGCAAGCCGCGCAAGGGCGCGCTGATGGAGCCCGTGACCGAGGCGCTGCGCCGCGCCGGGCTGCTCACCGAGGTCCAGGACAACCTCGACCACCCGGCGCTGCGCCTCTCGGGCGGCCAGCAGCAGCGGCTGTGCATCGCGCGCGCGCTCGCCGCCGACCCGGAGGTCCTGCTGCTCGACGAGCCGTGCTCGGCGCTCGACCCGAAGTCCACCGCGACGATCGAGGAGCTGATCGTGCGCCTGCGCGAGGAGGTGGCGATCGTGATCGTCACCCACAACCTCCAGCAGGCCCACCGCGTCGCCGACAAGGTCGGCTTCATGTACCTCGGCGACCTCGTCGAGTACGGCGACGGCGACCGGATCTTCAGCGCGCCGCGCGAGGAGCGCACCGCCGACTACGTCGCGGGGGCGTTCGGATGAGGCGCGCGGTCGCCGCGGGGCTGGTGGTGCTCGCGGGCGCGGGCGCGGCCGGCTGCCAGTCCACCCAGGAGAAGAGCGCGAAGCTCGCCGCCCAGGCCGGCAAGCTCGAGGCCGAGGAGGGCCTGAAGGTCGGTGAGCGCAGCCGCGACGTGACCGTGGCCGGCAGCACGGTGATCACCGACGAGAACGGCTCGGCCGTCGTCGTGCGGCTCGACAACGAGGCCGGGCGCACGCTCGCCGACGTGCCGATCGGCGTCGCGCTGCTCGACGCCGCCGGCGAGACGGTGTTCCGCAACGACACCCCGGGGCTCCAGCGCTCGCTCACGCACGCCGCGCTGCTCGAGCGCGGCCGCACGGTCTGGGTCAACGACCAGGTCGTCGCCGCGAGCCCGCCCGAGCGCGCGCAGATCACCGTCGGCGCCTCGGACGCGCGCCCGCCCGATCCGCTCCCGCGCCTGAGCACCTCCGGCGTGCGCCTGATCGAGGATCCGGTCTCCGGCGTGGCCGCCGCCGGCAGCGTGCGCAACGACGGGGCGAAGGATCTGCGCCGCGTGCTCGTCACCGCCGTCGCCGAGCGCGGGGGCAAGGCCGTCGCCGCCGGCCGCGCGATCGTGCCGCGCGTGCGG
>JALOLQ010000142.1 GCA_025455895.1 Solirubrobacteraceae bacterium | reverse complement strand
CCCTCCGCCACCCGTCCCGCCACCCCTCAAGCCCACCCCAAGCCCCAAGCCTCAAGCCTCCGCCGGAGGCTGCCGATCAGAGTGGGGATGCCTCTCGACCTGGACGCTGCCCTCCGCTACCTCGTCGCCAACGAGGGTTCGGACCTCCATCTCAAGGCCGGATCGCCGCCGCTGACGCGGCTGGACGGTGCCCTGCGGCCGATCGGCGGCACCGACGTGCTGGGCGCGGAGGACACCGAGCAGGCCGTGCACGAGATGCTGCACGACCCGACGAAGCTGCGCGAGTTCGCCGAGGAGCACGAGGTCGACTTCTCGTACGCGATCCCCGGCGTCGCGCGGTTCCGCGTGAACGCCTTCCGCCAGCGCGGTGACGTCTCGATCGTCGCCCGCGCGATCCCGATCTCGATCCGCACGATCGACGATCTCTCGCTGCCGGAGGTCGTCCGCGGCCTCGCCGAGGAGGAGCGCGGGATCGTGCTGCTCACCGGCACGACCGGCTCGGGCAAGTCGACGACGCTCGCGGCGATGGTCGACCACATCAACTCGACCCGCGCGCGTCACGTGGTGACGATCGAGGACCCGATCGAGTTCCTGCACCAGGACAAGATGTCGCTGATCAACCAGCGCGAGGTCGGGCAGGACACCGCGTCGTTCAAGCGCGCGCTGCGCCGCGTCCTGCGCCAGGACCCGGACGTGATCCTCATCGGCGAGATGCGCGACGAGGAGACGGTGCACACCGCGCTCTCGGCGGCGGAGACCGGCCACCTCGTGTTCTCGACCGTCCACACCGTGGACGCCGCCGAGACGATCAACCGCCTGATCGACTTCTTCCCCCCGCACATGCATCAGCAGGTCCGGGCGATGCTCGCCGGGACGCTGAAGGGCGTGATCTCCCAGCGCCTCGTCCCGTCCGCCAGCGGCGGGCGCGTCGCCGCCTGCGAGATCCTGCGGATGACCGGCCGCGTGCGCGACATGATCATGGACCACACGCAGACCGGCCGGATCCCCGAGGTCATCGCCGACGGCGGCTACTACGGGATGCAGACCTTCGACCAGGCCCTGTTCGGGCATCTGAAGGCCGGGCGGATCACGATGGACCAGGCGGTCGGCGCCGCCTCGAGCCCACACGACTTCAAGCTGCTCGTCGCCGCCGACGGCAAGCGCGGCACGACGATGGAGGACCTCGCGGACGCCGAGTCGCGCCGCGAGAGCGCCCCGCCGCCGCCGGCCTCGCCGCTCGCGGCTTGACGAACCGCCCGCGCGGGGGCAGGCTCCCGCGCGACCACTGACGCTGACGCAAGGGGAGAGCCGTGCCGATCCGCACCGATCTGCAGCAGTACATCGAGACGACGTCCGGGGACGCGTTCGCGCTCCAGAACTCCAAGCTGCTCAAGGTCCGCCTGAGCGACGGCGAGATCCAGGCCAAGCGCGGCTCGATGGTGGCCTACCAGGGCGACGTGAAGTTCGAGCACGCCGGCTCGGGCGGCATGGGCCGCATGCTGAAGAAGGCGATGACCGGCGAGGGCCAGAACCTCATGAAGATGTCCGGGTCCGGCGAGGTGTTCCTCGCCGACACCGCGCAGGACATCCACCTGCTCTACCTGGAGAACGACTCGGTCACCGTCAACGGCCCGAACCTGCTCGCGTTCGACTCCGACATCGACTGGGACATCACGAAGCTCTCGGGCGGCGCGTCCGCGGCGCTCGCCGGCGGCCTCTTCAACACGACGCTCAAGGGCACCGGCTACGTCGCGCTGCTCACCGACGGCCCGCCGATGCTGCTCGACGTCGCGTCGGCGCCGACGTTCGCCGACGCGCAGGCCGCGGTGACCTGGTCCTCGGGGGTGCAGTCGTCGCTGAAGACGGACGTCAGCGCCAAGGCGCTGATCGGCCGCTCCTCGGGCGAGTCGATCCAGATGGCCTTCAGCGGCCAGGGCTGGGTGCTCGTGCAGCCGTCCGAGGGCCGCGTCGTCGCGCCCGGCTCCGGCGGCGGCGGGGGGATCGGCGGGCTGCTCAGCGGGGGCTGAGCGGACCCCGCCCCGACCTCACTTCAGTTGGTAAAGTGAGGGGGTGGCCAGCGACCCCTCCTGCCCCGTCTGCCGGACCGCGGACATCGTCTGCGCCAAGTGGACGCTGCTGATCGTGCGTGAGCTCGCGGAGGGGCGCTCGCGGTTCTGCGAGCTGGAGCGCTCGCTCGCGGGCATCAGCCCGCGCACGCTGTCGCTGCGCCTGCGCGATCTCGAGCACGAGGGCGTGGTCGAGCGCCAGACGTTCCCGGAGGTCCCGCCGCGCGTCGAGTACGCGCTGACCGACAAGGGCCGCGCGCTGCTGCCGATCATCGAGGACATGCGCACGTTCGGCGAGCAGTGGCTGGGCGACGAGGCGTGCGGCGCGGACGATCCGGCCGTGCGCACCGCCGCGGCGCTCGCCTGAGCCTCGTCCGGCTGCACGATCGCGCCCAGCGCGACCGCAACGTCCGCCGCGCCGATGCGTTCCTGCCACCATGGATCGTGGCCGCCGACCGCGGCCCGTCCGCCCCGGAATGCCGCCCGCTCCCCGACACGCCGGCCGGATCTCGCGCCGTGAGGCGCTCGCCCTCGGGGCGGGTGCCGGCCTGCTCGCGTTCGGCCGCGGCGCGCTGGATGCGCCGCGTGCGCTCGCCGCGCCGCGCACGCTCGCGCTGACCGTCCCGCCGGACGCCTTCGGGCCCGGCGCGCGCACCGCCGTCCTCGCCGCACCGGGGCGCTTCGTCCTGCTCGGCCTGCGCGACGTGCGCGGCCTGGGCACCGGCCTGCACGTGCGCGCCCGCCGCCGGGGCGGCCGCTGGAGCCCGTGGCTGCGCGTCCCGACGCACGCGCACGCCCCCGACCCGGCCGGCCTGCCGGCCACCGGCGATCCGCTGTGGACCGGCGAGGCCGACGAGCTCGAGCTGCGCGCCGACCGCCGGCCGCGGCGCCCGGTGGCGCTGGCGCTCGTCGCCGTGCCGCGCGCCGCGGGCGCCCTGCTCGCCGCGCGCGCGGCCGCCGCCGCGCCCGAGGGCCGCGGGGCCCAGCTCGGCGGCCGCCCGCCGATCGTCCTGCGCGCGGCCTGGGGCGGGGATCTCGTGCCGCCGCGCAGCGCGCCCGCCTACGGGGCGGTGCAGGTCGCGGTCGTCCACCACACCGAGAGCTCGAACGCCTACACCCCGGCCCAGGCGGCCACCCAGGTGCTGGCGATCGCGCGGTTCCACCGCGACACCCGGCGCTGGAACGACGTCGGCTACAACTTCCTCGTCGATCGCTACGGCACGATCTACGAGGGCCGCGCGGGCGGGGTCGAGCTGCCGGTGATCGGGGCGCACGCCCAGGGCTTCAACGGGCTCACCACCGGCATCTCGGTGCTCGGCTCGTTCATGGACCAGCAGGCGCCCCAGGCCGCCGTCGACGCGGTCGCGCGGCTCATCGCCTGGAAGCTGCCGGTGCACGGCGCCCCGGTCTCCGGCGCCGCCGCCGTCGTCTCCGGCGGCGGCTCGCTGAGCCGCTTCCCGTCCGGCGCGCGGGTGACGCTCGAGCGCATCAGCGGCCACCGCGACGTCGGCAGCACCGACTGCCCCGGCACCCGCTTCTACGCCCAGCTCCCCGAGATCCGCCGGCGCGCGCTCGCCGGCGCCGGCCCGCCGGTCGTGCTCCCGGAGGTCACGCTCGACGCCTCGGGGCCGGTCGTCTACGGCCGGCCGGTGCGCCTCGAGGGCTCGGTGCTCGCGCCCGACAAGACCCCGCAGCCCGGGGTGGCGGTGCGGATCGAGAAGCAGGGCCCGGGCGGCTCGTGGGTGACGATCGCGCGCACCGCCACCAGCCAGGACGGCTTCTTCGCCGCGAGCGTCGCCTGGACGCGCGGCGGCCTCGTGCGCGCGGTGGCGCGCGAGGTGATCTCGCTCCCGGTGGCCGTCGCGCTCGTGCCGGCGCTCGCGGTGGCCGCGGACAGCCGCGTGGTGCCGGTCGGCGGCACGGTGACCCTCAGCGGGCGCATGCGCCCTCCGGGCACGCTGCGGGTCGTGGTCCAGCGCCGCGTGCGCGGGCGCTGGGTGCGGGCCGCGGTGCGCACCCGCCAGGTGCGCGGCGACTTCACGCTGCCGGTCCGGCTGCCGCGCCGCTCGGGCAGCTACCGGCTGCTCGTCAGCGCCGGATCGGGCGGGCGGGTCGCCTCGGCGCGGCCGATCGCGGTGCGCGTCGCGCCGTTCGCCGGGGCCTGATCAGGCGCCGCCGAGCGCGGTCGCCGCGAGCACGAAGGCGGCGCCGAGCAGCGCGACGGTCGCCGCGCGCATCCGGCGCGGCGTGAGCACCCGCGGGGCGCGGGCCGCGAGCCACGCCCGCATCCCGGTCGCGGCGGCGCCGGCGGTCATCGCCCCGGCCATGCACTGCATGCACATGCCCGCAGGATGACACGCTCAGTGCGCGTGCGCGTGGGTCTCCGGCAGCGCGCTGACGGGGACGCGCACCGCGAGCAGCGCCGCGAGGAACGTCGTCAGCGGGACGGAGGCCATCAGCGCGATCGAGCCGACGAGCATCGCCACGGCCGGTTCGGCGAGGAACTGGCCGTTGACCGCGTCGAGCAGCGCGACGTCGGCGGCCTCGAGCACGAGCAGCAGCGGCAGCAGCGTCCCGACGTAGACCATGACGAGCGTGTGCATCGTCGCGGCGAGGTGGTCGCGGCCGACGCGGAAGGCGCCCTGGTAGAGGCCGCGCACGCCGAGCCGCGCGTTCGCCCGCCGCAGCGCCACGACCGCCGAGGCCTGGGTCACCGCCGTGTCGGTGAGCACCCCGAGCGCGCCGATCACCATCCCCGCCAGCACGATGCCCTCGAGCGAGAGCCCGCCGACGCCGGCCTGCTGGAGCAGCGGGTAGAGCTCGCCGCCGCGGCCGTCCACGTCGGTGAACCCGAGCGCGAGGTCGCCGAGCACCGCCGCAAGCAGCAGGCAGGCGCCGATGCCGGCCGCCGCCGCCAGGCTCTGCGCGCTGACGCCGTAGGTCAGCAGCAGGGTCACGAACATCACCGCGAGCGCGGCGACGAACGAGACGAGCACGGGACGAACGAGACGAGCACGGGGGAGGTCCCCTCGAGCATCGCGGGGACGAGGAAGGTCGCGACGAGCGCGATGCTCGCGGCGAGGCCGAGCAGCGCCAGTGCACCCTGACGACGGGCGACGACCACGCCGAACGCCGCGAAGGCGACGAACAGCCGCGTGACGCGGATGCGCTGGCCGGCGCGCACGTCCTGGCTGGCGTCGACCGGGCCGAGGTCGAGCGTCACCCGGCGTCCGGCGTCGGCCCCCTCGCCGACCACCGCGACGACGCGCCGGCAGTCCTGGCCGACGGGCCCGCAGGGGACGATCTCGACGCGCTGGGCGGTCGCGGCGATCGTCGCCCCGCCGAGCGCGCCGCTGCGGTCCTGCGGATCGGGCTCCGGCCACAGCGCGATCAGCGCGACGACCGTTCCCACGAGCATCGCCCCGGTCACGGTCACCAGGGCGCGACCGGCGGGCGCGGACAGCAGCGCGCGCAGCGATCCGGCTCGCGGCGCGCGGACGCGACCCTCGGGGGCCTGGGGCGCAGGCTCGGCGTCGGTCGCCATCAGGCGGGCCTTCGGCGCGCGGGGCGGGGCTCCTGCCCGCACGCTATGCTTCGAACAAGAATGAGAACGATTCTTATAAAGCAGGAGGGGCCGCCGCTCGGCGCCGCGATCCCGCCGGTGACGCTCGCACCGGGCGCCGCCGCCGACGACGACCCCGCCACCGCGGACGCGATCCTCCGCCCGGGTCTCGATCTCTGGGCGTGGCGGCGCGCGCTTCCGGCGGCGCTCGCCGAGGCGGCCGGCACGCTCGCCGGCGGCCCGCCGGGGACCGCGAGGCTCATCGCCGGGCCCGAGGTCGGGGCGGCCGACCTGGAGCCGGCGCTGGCCGTCCTCGGCGCGCCCGCCGGCCCCGATCGTCGCCGGCTCGCCGGCGACGCCGCCCGGCTGTGCGCGCTGCTCGCCGGCACGGCGCGCGCTCCCCGGGTGGCCGTGCGCTTCGAGGTCGCCCGCGGCGCCGCCTGCCCGCTCTTCCACGTGGACACGATGACGATCCGCCTGATCTGCACCTACGCCGGGCCGGGAACCGAATGGCTGGCCGCCGGCGACGCCGACCGCGGCGAGCTCGGGCTGCGCCGCCGCCCGCTCGCCGCCGCGAACGCCGCGATCGCACCCGATCCGGGCCGGATCCGGCGCCTGCCCGCCGG
>JALOLQ010000141.1 GCA_025455895.1 Solirubrobacteraceae bacterium | reverse complement strand
GCCGGGGAAGATCACGTCCTTGATGAAGTCGCGGTTGGCCTTCGCGCGGTCGAAGCGCTGGTCGGGGACGACGATCGCCTGGAGCACGGCGACGCCGCCCGGACGCAGCAGCCGGTCGATCGCGCCGAAGTAGGCGTCGTACTCGCGCCAGTCGACCGCCTCGATCATCTCCACCGAGACGATCCGGTCGAACTCCCCGTCCAGGTCGCGGTAGTGCTCGTGCAGGACGCTGACGCGCCCCGCGAGACCGGCCTCGCGCACGCGTTCGCGGGTGAACGCGAACTGCCGGTCGGAGATCGTCGTCGTGGTCACGCGGCAGCCGTGCTCGCGCGCGGCGTGGAGCGCCAGGCCGCCCCAGCCGCTCCCGATCTCGAGCAGGTGGTCGCCCGGACCGAGGCGCAGCTCCTGGCAGAGGCGCTCGAGCTTCGCCTGCTGGGCCTCGGCGAGCGTCATCCCCGGGTGGGCGAACAGCGCCGAGGAGTACATCCGCGACGGGTCGAGGAACAGCGCGAACACCTCGTCGCCGATGTCGTAGTGGGCGCGGATGTTGCGCCGGTCGCGGTGGCGGTCGGCGCGCCGCAGCCGGCGCACCGGGTCGGCCGCGCGCGCGCTCCAGCGGCTGGCCGGCCCGAGCACGACGTCCGCGCGGCGGATGTTGCGGTTGAGCAGGCGCAGCAGGGCGGGGAGGTCGTCCGCGTCCCACCAGCCGTCGGCGTACGCGAGGCCGAGCCCGGTCGAGCGCTCGCGCAGCACGCTGCTCCAGGTGCGCGGGTCCCGGACCGTGACCATCGCGTGCAGCGGCGCGCGGCCGAGCGGGTCGGGCGCGCCGGCGCCGAAGCGGTGGGTGCGCCCGCCCTCGTGGAGCGTCAGCGCGCCGCCGCGCAGCCGGCCGAGCAGCCCGAGCAGGACGCGCCGCGCCGCGGCGTCCGCGCGGGTCATCGGGCGCCCGCCGCGGCGCGGCGGCCCGGGTGGGGGACGAACGGCACGCGCTTGCGCCACAGCGCGAACGCCTCGCGGTGGATGCCGGCCCAGACCTTCAGCGTGTTGGCGGGCCGGCCGACGAGCGCGCCCGCGGCCGAGCGCCGCGTGAGCGCGCGGCGCCGCACGTCGAGCCGCGCCTCGAAGGCCGTCGCGCCCTGCTGCTCGAGCCGCAGGCCGAGGCGCAGCCGCGGGCCCTCGAGGTCGAGATCGATGACGTAGGCACCGTCGAGCGTGAGGAACGGCGAGACGTGGAAGTCCTTGGCGAACCGCCCGCCGCGGCCGGCCGACCCGGGCACGACGTACCAGTGGCGCTCGCCCCAGGGGGTGTTCGTCACCTCGAGGACGATCGCCTCCGGCGCGCCGGGCTCGCCGCAGAGGTAGAGCGTGAGCGGGTTGAGCACGTAGCCGAGCGTGCGCGGATGCGTGAGCATCGCCACCGGCCCGGCCGGTCGCTCGCCGAGGCGTTCGGCGACCAGATCGCGCACGAACGCGTCGAGCGGCCCGTCGCCGCCGTCGCCGTAGTCGGCGCGCCGCAGCCACACCGGGGCGGGCCGCCGCGCCGACCAGCCGGGGAGGTCGTCGAACACCCCGGGCAGCTCGTCGAGCGGCACCCACGCCATGAGCACCGGCACGCGGAACGCGTGCGCGACCGGGCCGGCCCGCCGGTGGGCCACGGTCCCGGTGTAGAGGGCCCGCGCGCTCACGCCGTCGCCTCCGCCGTCGCGCGCCCCGCGCGCAGCGCCGCGACCGCCTCGTGGGCGCTGCGCAGCCCGTCCTCGTGGAAGCCGTTGTGGCACCACGCCCCGGCGAACACCACGCCGCCCGACCCCTGGATCTCCGGCAGCCGGCGCTGCGCGCGCCGCGCGGCGACGTCGAAGACGGGGTGCTCGTAGCGACGGCGGGCGGCGACGGTCGCGGGATCGACGAGGTCGGTGCTGTTCAGGGACACGCACCACGTTCTACGCGTCGGCAGCGGCTGGAGGTTGTTCATCCAGTACGTCAGCGTCGGCGCCCCCTGTGCGGCCGCGGGCACGCGCACGTTCCAGCTCGCCCACGCGCGCCGCGCGCGCGGGAGCAGCCGCTCGTCGTGGTGCAGCAGCGCGTCGTTGGCGCGGTAGCGGATCGCCCCGAGGATCTCGCGCTCGGCCGCCGTCGGCTCGTCCAGCAGCGCGAGCGCCTGGTCGCTGTGGGTGGCGAGCACGACGCGGTCGAAGCGGGCCTCCCCGCCGGCGGTGACGATCTCCACGCCGCCCGCACCGCGCCGCACCGCGCGCACCGGCTCGCCGAGGACGAGCCGGTCCCCCAGGGCCGCGGTCAGCGCCCGCACGTAGCTGCGCGAGCCGCCCGCGACCGTGCGCCAGCGCGGCATCCCGCGCGTGCGCAGGAGCCCGTGGTTGTCCATGAAGCGCGCGTACATGCCGGCCGGGAACTCGAGGAAGGTCGCCGGGTCGGCCGACCAGATCGCCGAGCCGAGCGGCACGAGGAACCAGTCGCGGAACGCCGGGGAGAGCCCGAGCTCCTCGACGACCGCCGCGAGCGGCCGCCCGTCGTCGGCCTCGGTGAGCCGCCGGGCGGCCCGGTTGAAGCGCGGGATCTCGGCGAGCATCCGCAGGTAGGCGGGGCGCGCGAGGCTGCGCGGCTGGGCGAAGATCGTCGCGGGGTTCGTCAGGCGGTACTCGAGCCCCGCCGCTTCGACGCTCGCGCCGAAGCTCATGTCGCTCGGGGCGGTCGGGACGCCCAGCTCGTCGAGCAGCGCGAGGAACCGCGGGTAGGTGCGGTCGTTGCAGACGATGAAGCCCATGTCGATCGCCACCGCGCTCGGCCCGTCGGGGACCTCGACGGTGTCGCTGTGCCCGCCCGGGCGCTCGTCGGCCTCGAACACCGTCACGTCGTGCTCGCCCCGCAGCAGGTGCGCGGCGCCGAGCCCGGCGATGCCCGCTCCGATGATCGCGATCCTCATCGGGCCGGAGTATCGCCGGGACGCCGAGCGCCGGCGTGCCCGCGTTCGTGACCCGGGCGCCGGGTATCCTCGGTCGGTCTCCCACCGGCGAGCCCTCGGGGAGCGTTCCGTGCAGGAGATGGTCATCTACGGCGTCAGCTTCGACATGGTCGGCAAGCAGCCGATCGTGCTGCTGAAGACCGCCGACAGCAACAAGTTCCTGCCGATCTGGATCGGCCACCCGGAGGCCGCGGCGATCCTCATGAAGCTCCAGGGCGCCTCGACGCCGCGCCCGATGACCCACGACCTGATGGTCGACGTGCTCGGCGAGCTCGAGGCCAAGTGCATCCAGGTCGCCGTGACCGAGCTGCGCGACAACACGTTCTTCGCCACCGTGACGCTCGCCGTCGACGGGCGCGAGATCGAGATCGACTCGCGCCCGAGCGACGCGCTCGCGCTCGCCGTGCGCGCCGGCGCGCCGATCTACGCCGCCGAGGAGGTCATCGCCGAGTCGGCGATCGAGTTCGAGCACGACGTCGAGGACACCGAGGACGTCGTGGACCGCTTCAAGGAGTTCC
Source organism: Solirubrobacteraceae bacterium (assembly GCA_025455895.1). Taxonomy (GTDB): domain Bacteria; phylum Actinomycetota; class Thermoleophilia; order Solirubrobacterales; family Solirubrobacteraceae; genus F1-60-MAGs163. Next base: position 4,664 of record JALOLQ010000141.1, on the reverse strand, counting down.
TCGACGAGGTCACCCCGGAGGACTTCGCCTCCGACTCGTAGTACGGCGGCGCGAAGCGGTCACTCGTCCAGCGCGAGCCCGAGCACCCGCGCGACCAGCTCGTCGAAGCCGACGCCCGCCGCCTCGGCGGCCTGCGGCAGCAGGCTCGTCTCGGTGAGGCCCGGGATCGCGTTCGCCTCGAGCACCCACGGGACGCCGTCGGCGTCGAGCAGCAGGTCCACGCGCGCGCAGCCCCTCAGCCCGAGCAGTTCCACCACGCGCACGGCGACCGCCTGCGCCTCGCGGGCGGCGTCCGGCTCCAGGCCGGCCGGGCAGTGGAACACGGTGCGGCCGATCTCGTAGCGGGCCTCGAAGTCGTAGAAGTCCTCGCCCTGCGGGACCGCCTCGACGACCGGCAGCGGCTCGCCGGCGAGCACGGAGATCGCCAGCTCGCGGCCCGTGACGTGGCGCTCGAGGACGACCTTGTCGTCGTAGGAGAACGCGGCCAGCAGCGCCGGCGCCAGCTCCTCGGGCGTGCCGGCGAAGCGCACGCCGAGGGCGCTGCCGCCGTGCGCCGGCTTCACCACCAGCGGGAACGCCAGCCGGTCGCCGAGCGCCGGGAGCAGCGCCGCCGCCCCGAAGTCCTTGAACGTCGTCTCGTCGAAGACGAGGAAGTCCGGCGTGGCGATCCCCGCGTCGCGCATCACGTGCTTGGCGAGCGCCTTGTCGCGCGAGATCGCGCACGCGGCCGGCGGCGGGCCGGTGTACGGAAGGCCGAGCGCCTCGAGCAGCTCCTGGACCGTGCCGTCCTCGCCGTCGCGCCCGTGCAGGGCGATGAAGACGACGTCGGGCCGCGCCGCGGTCAGCCGCTCGACGAGGTCGTGGCCGGCGTCGATCCCGACCGGCTCGTGGCCGAGGCGCTCGAGCGCGTCCTCGACGCGCCCGCCGGAGACGAGCGAGACCTGGCGCTCGAGCGAGCGCCCGCCCTTGAGCACCGCGACGCGCAGGGCGCTCATCCGCGCCCGCGGCGCCGGTCGTCCTCGCGCGGGCGCCGCGGCAGCGCGAGCACGTCGGCCAGGTCGGTGCGCGGCGCCGGCGCCTCGGGCGCGCGCGGCGCGGTGGTCCCGGTGAGCATCCCGTAGAGCTCGACCTGCTCGCGCACGATCGCGCCGATCCGCCGCACGCCCTCGCGGATCTCGTCCTCGGACGAGCCCGAGAAGTTCAGCCGCATCGAGGAGCCGCCGCGGCCGTCGAGGTACGCGGCGCGGCCCGGGACGAACGCGACGTTGCGGTGCAGCGCGAGCGCGAGCAGGTCGGTCGTGTCGACGAAGTCCGGCAGCGTCGCCCAGACGAACAGCCCGCCCTGCGGGTGCGTCCAGTGCGCCTCGCCGGGCAGCTCCGCCGCGAGCGCCTCGAGCATCACGTCGCGCCGGGCGCGGTAGAGCTCGCGCAGCTGGGCGACGTAGCCCTCCCAGTGCCCGCTCTCGAGGTAGGCGTTCACGAACAGCTGGGTGAACGACGACGGGCAGAGCGTCGCCGCCTGCGCCCCGAGGTTGAGCTTCGCGAGCACGGGCCGCGGCGCCACCGCCCAGCCGAGGCGGATCCCGGGCGAGAGGATCTTCGAGAAGGTGCCCGCGTAGACGACGAAGTGCCCGCCGTCGAGCTCCAGCAGCGTCGGCAGGCGGTCGCCCTCGAAGCGCAGCATCCCGTACGGGTTGTCCTCGAGCACGATCAGCTCGCGCTCGTGCGCGACCTCGACGAGCCGGCGCCGGCGCGGCAGCGAGAGCGTCACGCCGCCCGGGTTCTGGAAGGTGGGGATCGTGTAGATGAACTTCGGCCGCCGGCCCTCGCGCTCGAGCCGGTCGAGCGTCTCCTCCAGCTCGTCCACCCGCATCCCGTCGGCGTCCATGCCGATCTGCACGACGTCGGCCTGGTAGGTCGAGAGCGTCGGGACGGCGCCCGGGTAGGTCGGGCCCTCGGCCACGACGACGTCGCCCGGGTCGAGCAGCGCCTTGCAGACGAGGTCGATCACCTGCTGGCCGCCGGTGGTGACGATCACGTCCTCCGGGTCGACGTCCGCGCCCTCGTGCGCCATCACCCGGGTGATCGCCTCGCGCGTGGCGAACATCCCCTCGGTCGGGCCGTACTGGAGCGCGCGCGCGGAGCTGTCGGCGGCGACGCGCGCCATCACGGCGGCGAGCGTCTCGGCGGGGAAGGTCGAGGTGTCGGGCAGGCCGCCGGCGAGCGAGATCACCTCGGGGCGCTCGGTGATCGCCATCAGGTCGCGCATCGCCGACGAGGTCATCACGCGCGTACGCGAGGCGAACAGCCCGGCGTAGCGCTCGAGGTCGCGCGCGGCCGGCCCGGGCGGGCGGGGCTCCATGGCCCCGGGTTCGCCGCGGGAGCCCCCGCGACCTTCCTCTACAGTCATGGCGCCGCGCACGGTACCGGACCGCATGACGCTGACGATCGACATCCTGATGGGCCTCGGGCTCGCCCTCGCCGCCGGGATCCGGCCCTTCCTGCCGGCGCTCGTGGCGGGCGCCGCCTCGCGGGCCGACTTCTTCGTCGACTTCGGCTCGACCTCGTTCGCGTTCCTCGAGGCGACCTGGTGGCTGGCGCTCATGGCCGCGGCGACGGTCGCCGCGCTGCTGCTGCGCGACCGGATCGCCGCGAGCGCGCCGGCGGCGGCCGCGCTGAGCGGGGTCGCGATCGGGATGGGGGCGCTGCTCTTCGCCGGCGCGCTCGCCGACGACGGCTACGCCTGGTGGCCGGGCGTGCTCGCCGGGCTCGGGGCCGCGTGGCTGTCCGGCGCGGCCACCCGCGGGCTCTTCACGCGCGCCGCCGCCCGGCTCGACGAGCAGGCGGCCTCGCACCTGCCGGTCTACGCCGAGGGGGTCGCGGGCCTGCTCGCGCTGCTCGCCATCACCGTGCGCCCGGTGGCGTTCGTGGCGGTGGCGTTCTTCGCCTGGCTGCTGGCGGGCGGGCGGCGCCGCGAGGGCGAGAAGTACGCCGGCCTGCGCTCGCTGCGCTGACGGCGGGCACGCCGAGCCGATGCACTAGCCTGCGGGCGATGACGGACGAGGCCGCCGCCGTCCCGGTGACCCAGGCGCTGCACCACCGCGTGCGCGCGGGCGTCCGCCGTCCCGAGTCGTGGTGGCAGCTGCTGCGCTTCGCGCTGGTCGGCGCCAGCGGCTGGGTCGTGAACCTCGTCGTCTTCACCCTCGCGGTGCACGCGCTCGACGTCGCCTACCCGGCCGCGGCGACGCTGGCGTTCCTCGTCGCCGTCACGAACAACTTCCTCTGGAACCGCCACTGGACCTTCCGCGCCGGCCACGGCCGCGCCCACCACCAGGCCGCGCGCTTCCTCATCGTGAGCGCCGCGGCGTTCCTCGCCGGCCTGGCCGTGCTGACGGTGCTCGTCGAGGCGGCGGGGCTGCCGGAGGTCCCGGCGCAGGCGATCGCGATCGTCGCCGTCACCCCGTTCAGCTTCCTGGCGAACAAGCTCTGGAGCTTCGAGCGGTGAGGCGGGCGGCGCCGCTCGTCGCCGCCCTGCTCCTGCTCGCGCTCCCGGCCTCCGCCGCCGCGGCGCCCACCACCACTCCCGGCTCGACGGCGACGCGGTCGACCGCGTCGCCGCTGACCCAGCCGCCGAAGGCCGGCGAGATCTCGTCCGCCCGCGCCGAGCGCCTCGCCGCGGCGGTGCCGAAGATCGCCGCCGAGCGCCGCGCGAACCCGGGCTCCACGCTGAACGCGCGCAAGAAGGACGGCCGCTGGGTCGTCGACGTGTGGACGAAGGGCCCGAAGGCGAAGCAGATCGGGCAGGTCTACGTCAGCCTCGACGGGCGCGTGACCGAGGCCTGGACCGGCTTCCAGGTCGCGTGGACGATGGCCCGCGGCTACCCCGGCGCGTTCGGCCAGTCGGTCAACAGCCCGTGGATCTGGGTGACGCTCTCGGTCCTGTTCGTGCTGCCGTTCGTGGACGTGCGGCGTCCGTGGCGGATGCTGCACCTCGACCTGCTCGTGCTCGTCGGCTTCGGCGCCTCGCTGGCGTTCTTCAACGCCGCGAACCTCGGGCTGTCGGTCCCGCTCTCGGCCCCGCTGCTCGCCTACCTCGCCGTGCGGCTCGCGTGGGTCGGCCTGCGCCGCGGCCCCGCGGCGCCCGGCGACGCGCTGCGGCTGCTCGTCCCGTGGCAGGTGCTCGCGGTCGGCGCCCTGTTCCTCATCGGCCTGCGGATCGGGCTGAACATCGTCGACGGCAACGTCATCGACGTCGGCTACTCGGGGGTGATCGGGGCGGACAAGCTCGCCCACGGGCGTGAGCTCTATGGGGCCTTCCCGTCCGACAACGAGCGCGGCGACACGTACGGGCCGCTGCTGTATCTCGCCTACGTCCCGTTCGAGCTGATCTGGCCCTGGACCGGGCGCTGGGACAACCTGCCCGCCGCGCACGCCGCCGCCGGGGTCTTCGACGCCGCCTGCATCCTGCTGCTGTTCCTCATCGGCCGGCGCCTGCGCGGCACGGCGCTCGGCGTCGTGCTCGTCTACGCGTGGGTGAGCTACCCGTTCACGATCTACGCGACGAACTCGGGCGTCAACGATGCGCTCCCGGCGGCGCTCGTGCTCGCCGCGATCTGGGCCCACGGCCGGCCGGCCGCCCGCGGCGCGTTCGCGACGGCCGCCGG
>JALOLQ010000140.1 GCA_025455895.1 Solirubrobacteraceae bacterium | reverse complement strand
TGGTGAGGACTTCGAGTTCGCCGACGAGATCAAGGGCGGCGTGATCCCGCACGGCTTCATCCCGGCGGTGGAGAAGGGCGTGCGTGAGGCGATGCAGCACGGACCGGTCGGCGGGTATCCGGTCAAGGGCGTGCGCGTGCGCCTCGTCGACGGCTCCTACCACTCGGTGGACTCCTCGGAGATGGCGTTCAAGCTGGCCGGCTCGATCGCGATGAAGGAGGCCCTCTCCAGCGCGCGGCCGGTGCTGCTCGAACCGATCATGCTCGTCACGCTCGCGGTGCCCGAGGACTGCGTCGGGGACGTGATCGGCGACCTCAACAGCCGCCGTGGGCGGCCACAGGGGATGGAGCCCGCCGGAGGGATGACCGAGGTCCGGGCTGAGGTCCCGATGGCCGAGATGCTGACCTACGCGCCTGACCTGCGCTCGATCACCGGTGGTCGCGGCGACTACGGGATGGAGCTGCTGCGCTACGAGGAGGTGCCGGCGCACGTGGCCCAGAAGCTCGCCCAGGACGCGGCCGGCGAGGCGGTGACGGCCTGACCGGGTCGCCGGCCGGGCCGGCGCCGTGCCGGGCGCGGCGGCGGCGCGGCGATATCCTCCAGCGGCGGTGACCCCGCGCCAGATCAACACGATGCACGCGCCGGTGGCGTGCGCGGTCTGCCAGCGCACGCTGCTGCGCGGCGAGACCCCGAGCGTGTTCCTGCACGCGGGCGAGCGCCGCATGGTGTGCGAGCTGTGCGTGCCGCGCGCGGTGCACGAGGGCTGGATCCGCGAGGGCGCCGACCAGGCCCCGGGCCGCGCGACGCGCGGCTGGTCGCGCGGCGGCGGGCGCTCGCTGATGGGGCGCCTGCGCGGCCGGCGCGACCGCGAGGCGGAGCTGCTCGTGCCCGAGGAGGCCGAGGCGCTGCTCGAGGCGCTCGAGGCCGAGCCGCTCCCCGAGCCGGAGCCGGTCCCGGCGCCGCCGCCCCCGGCCTCGGAGTACGAGGTCCCCGCCGCGCCGCCGATGTACCGCGAGGACCGCTTCGTGCACGCGATCCCGACGAACGCGGACATGAAGGTCGTGCGGGCGATCGAGCTCTTCAACGCGAGCCAGCACCGGCGGACCGTCGCGGGCGTGGCGCGGACGCTCGGCGCGCCGCTGGTCAGCGTGCGCCCCTCGCCGACCGAGGGGAGCATCGTCACGATCGTCGTCGCCTGGGAGCTCTCGTGGTACCGCTACGAGATCGACCTGGCGGACGAGGCGGCCGGCGTGCGTCACACCGGCCAGGGCGCCGAGCTCGAGGAGCTCGAGGAGCCCGACCGCGCGCCGAACGCGATCGCCGACGAGACCGGCGAGCTGCACGCGGCGGTCCAGCCCGCCTGAGCGCGGGCCGGTATCGTCGCGTCCGTGATCTACAGCGTCGTCCCCGAGGAGCTGGGCCCGGAGCTCTACGAGCAGCTCGTGGCCTACTACGCCGACGACCCCGACGTGACCGTGATCGTCGACCGGCGCCGCGCCGGGCGCCCGCCCGGCGGGCCGCCCACCGCCGACGAGAACCCGTTCCGTGGCCGCCGCCGGCGCCGCATCCCCGGCGACCTGCCGCCGTTCCACGGGGACGGGCCCGCCGCCGCGTGAAGCTCGTCGTCCACGTCGACGGCGGCGCGCGCGGGAACCCGGGGCCGGCCGCCGCCGGCGTCGTGGTGTCCACGCCCGCCGGCGAGGTCCTCGACGAGGCGACCGAGCTGCTCGGGGTCGCGACGAACAACGTCGCCGAGTACCGCGGCCTGCTGCTCGGCCTGCGCCGCGCGCGCGAGTTGGGCGCGACCGAGGTCGAGGTGGTGGGCGACTCCGAGCTGGTGGCCAAGCAGGTCAACGGGCTCTACAAGGTCAAGCACCCGGACATGAAGCCGCTCCACGCCGAGGCGCGCGCGGCGCTCGCCGCGTTCGAGCGCTGGACGGTGCGCACGGTTCCCCGGGCCCAGAACGCTGCTGCGGACGCGCTCGTGAACGCCGCGCTCGACGCCGCACGCTGAGCGGTCCTGGCGCGTCGGCGCTCTCCGCGGCCAACCGTGCACGCCGGGGGGCGCGTAGGGGAGGGCAACACCCCCCAGCGAAGGAGCTCGTAGGACATGAGAAAGCGCACCCTTGCCGTCGCCCTGAGCGTCGCGGCACTCGGTCTGGTCGCCGCCGGTTGCGGCAGCGATGACGAGGAGACCGCGGCCACCGGCACGACGGCCGCCGAGACCGCCCCGGCGGAGGCCACCGAGGACATCGTCGCCGTCGCCCAGGCGACGCCGGACCTGTCGACGCTCGTCAGCGCCGTCACCGCGGCCGACCTCGTCGAGACCCTCCAGGGCGAGGGCCCGTTCACGGTCTTCGCGCCGACGAACGAGGCGTTCTCCTCGATCCAGGACACGGTCGACACGCTGCTGAAGCCGGAGAACAAGGACGACCTCACGAGCGTCCTGACCTACCACGTCGTCCCCGGTGAGCTGAACGCCGCCGACCTGACGGACGGCCAGGAGCTCGAGACCGTCAACGGCGAGACGCTGACCGTCTCGGTCGAGGGCGACACGGTGAAGGTCGGCGACGCCACCGTCGTCCAGGCCGACGTGCCCGCCTCGAACGGCGTCGTGCACGTGATCGACACGGTGCTCGTCCCGCCGGCCAACTAGGACGCACCGCTCGGACTCGCGGGGCGGAGCCGCTGGACCGGCTCCGCCCCCGCCGAGCCGCTGGACCGGATCGGGGACGCTAGCACAGAGCTGCGACGATCCGTAGCAGTTATTGGTCGGCCCGGCGAACCATTGGATCGCGGCTAGGCTGACGTCCATGACCCGCGCCGATGCCAGGCGCAGCGTGGACGCGATCGTCGAGGCGGCGCGCGAGGTGCTGGCCGCCGATCCCGCCGCGAGCTCGCAGTCGATCATCGACCGCTCGGGCGTCCACCGCGCGACGTTCTACCGCCACTTCCCCTCGCGCGAGGCGCTCGCCGACGAGATCTACGACCGCTTCCTCGTCGACGTGCACGCGATCCACGACCGCTCGCGCGCGGTGAGCGATCCGGCCGAGGCGCTCGAGCAGGTGGCCCGCGAGACGATCGCCGAGATCGAGCGCAACCGCCTCTTCCTCTACATCGCGCCGCGCGGCGTGGGGGACGACTCCACCCGCGAGCTCGTCGTCTACCTGCACGCGCGCATCGTCGAGGGGCAGGAGCGCGGGGTGCTGCGCACCGACCAGCCCGCCGACGCGCTGCTCGCGGCGTACTCGGGCCTCGTCATCGGCATGGCGATCCCGCCCCCCGGCATGGCGCCGCCGGCCGAGAAGGCGCGGATCGCGATGGCGCTGCTGCGGGCCTCTACCGGACCGGGCTGACGCCCAGCACGCGCAGCGTCCCGGTGAGCTCGTTGGCGACGAGCAGCAGCGGCTGCCCGTTCGGGCTGTCGCGCCGGTGGACGAACGCGATGCCCTCGGGCCCCAGGTCGGCGGGCCGGGTGTTCGCGTAGCCGCTGAAGGCCGGGCGCTGCGGATCGCTCAGGTCGTAGGCGAAGATCCCGCCCTGGCGCTCGGCGCCGAGGAACGCGTACGAGGTCCCGTGAACCCGCCCGACCGCCACGGCCTCCGGCTCGGGGCCCTTGTTGTCCGAGCGGTTGTCGAGCTGCGTGGCCTCGGCGGGGTCGTTGGTCGTGTTGAACGTCGCGCGGTCGCCCGGGAACCAGCTCCCGTTGCCGCGGAACACGAGGCGCTCGAGCTCGTCGCCGGTGTCGGCGACGAGCGTGCCGCCGGCGCTCCAGACGCTCATCGACCGCGCGCCGAAGCTGTGGACCTGCGTCAGCTCGCCGGACGCGGGGCCGCCGGGGATCGTCGCGGGCCGGGCGACGTTGAGCCGCCCGAGCGCGGCGCTGCCGGTGTTCCCGGCGAGCGGGGCGCCGAACGTGTAGCCCAGGCCGGTGAGGTCGCCCACCCGGGCCTCGTCGGTGAAGACGTCGCCCTCGTCGGGCCCGCCCGGGAGATCGGACTGCGGGTAGCTGCGAGCGTCGCCTTCGTTGGCGGTCACGAGCAACGTCTCGCCGCCGCTGCGGAACGAGGCGATCGCGTCCGGCTGGTACATGCCGCGCACGCCGGGCCACGGCGTGATCCGGTCGCAGAGCTGGTTCACGTCGGTGGGGACGCGGGTCGAGCCGGGGCAGGTGGCCGCGGCCGAGGCGCGGTTGTCGCGGTCACTGGTGTCGAGGCCGTTCCCGGGCGCCCCGTGATCCTTGAACCCGAGGCCCCTGACGACCTCGAACCGCGCGTCATCGACGTCGAGGACGGCGACGGCGTTGTTCTCCTGAAGCGTCACCCAGGCGGTGCGGCCGTTCGTCGTGAGGTACTCGGGCTCGAGGTCCTGCGCGGGGGTCGGTGCGTTGAAGCCGAAGAGGCGCACGGGCCCGACCAGCGGCACCCCGGCGAAGCCGGCGCTGCGCACGCGTGGGTTGCCCAGGCCCCGGCGGAACTCGATCACCGTCACCGAGCCCTCCGGGTCGACGGTGTACAGGTCGTTCGGCTCGCCCTCGTTGGCGACGAGCAGCGTCCGGCCGTCGGGCGAGAAGGTGAGCATGTCCGGCAGCGCGCCGGCCCGGACGACCTTGCCGCGCTGCTCGCCGTCGCGGTTGAAGAGGACGACGGAGCCCGGATCGGTCTTCGGCTCGGCCTCGACCGCCACGGCGACGAGGCCGCCGAAGAGCGGGCTCACGGCGACGCTGTTCGGCCCCGCGCCGTAGGGCGAGAGGTCGACGGTCCTGATCAGCGCGGGCGCCGACGGGTCCGAGAGGTCGACGATGTGCAGCGCGTTGGCGCCCGCGTCCGTGACGAACGCCCGCTCGCTGGCCGGGTGGTAGGCGGCGATCTCGGCACCCCCGGTGGCGACCTGCCCGAGCGGCTGGAGGTCCAGGCGGTCGGCCGAGGCGAGGGTGGGGGCGACGAGCAGGGTGAGAGCCGCGGTCGCGGCGAGCAGGAGCGTGCGCATGGCGGGCATCCTCGTCGCGCACCGGGGCGCCGATGTGTCCAGCGCGTTACCTCGAGGTGAATGTCCGTCGCCGCCGCCGCGTGGCACGATGGCCCGATGGACGCACCCGTCACGGCCCGGTTCCCGCTGATCGAGCCCGGCGCCGGGGGCTACGAGTCGTTCTACACGCGCGCCGTGGACCCGCAC
>JALOLQ010000139.1 GCA_025455895.1 Solirubrobacteraceae bacterium | reverse complement strand
CGCGGACGCGTTCATCGGCGCGTGGCGCGAGGACGGTCCGCGCTTCGGGATCATCAACTTCGCCAACCCGGACATGGTCGGCCACACCGGCGTCATCCCCGCGGCGGTGACGGCGATCGAGACGGTCGACGCGTGCCTCGGCGACCTCGTCGCCGCGGTGCAGGCCTCGGGCGGCGTGCTCTTCATCACCGCCGACCACGGCAACGCCGACCACATGCTCAACGAGGACGGCAGCCCGAACACCGCGCACTCGCTGAACCCCTGAACCCCGTGCCGGTGATCGTCACCGAGGCGGGCCTCACGCTGCGCGCGGGCGGCGTGCTCGCCGACGTCGCGCCGACGATCCTCCAGCTGCTCGGGATCGAGCAGCCCGCCGGGATGACCGGCCGCTCGCTGATCGGGTGAGGACGAGGCCGGACGGGCGTTCGGCCGGCCCGCTACGGTGGGGCACATGTCCTACACCGTGTCCGTGCGCGAGCTGCGCAACCACACCGCGGAGGTGGTGCGGCGGGTCGAGGCGGGCGAGGTCGCCACGCTGACGGCGAACGGCCGGCCGGTCGCGGACATCGTCCCGCGCCGGCGGCGCCCGGCATCGGTCCCGGCGTCCGTGGCGTTCGCGCGCATCCGGCGCCGCCAGGCCGACCCGGGGCTGCACGACGACCTGCGTCGGCTGACCGAGGAGGACGCGGGCGACGCAAGCGCCGTCGAGCGGGTCGAGCGCCGGTACGGCACCGCGTGAGGGGCCTGCTGCTCGACACGTCGGTCTGGATCGCGCGCGAGCAGGGGCGTCCGCTCGCCGACCCGCCGGGCGAGGCCGAGACGTACACGTCCGTCGTCGTGCTCGGCGAGCTCGCCGCCGGGGTGCTCGCCGCGGAGGACCTCGCCACCCGGTCGCGCCGGCTCGCAACGCTGAACGACGCCCGCGACCACGCGGAGCCGCTGCCGGTGGACGAGGAGGTCTCCTGGTGCTGGTCGCAGCTCGCGCTGCTCGTCGCCGACGAGCGCCCGCGGGTCGCGCCGAACGACCTCTGGATCGCGGCGACCGCGCTCGCGCACGATCTCGCCGTCTGCACGCAGGACGCCGGGTTCGAGCGGCTCCCCGGCGTCGAGGTCGTGCTCGTGTGAGGCTCAGCCGCCGGTGCGCGCCGCCACCCAGGCCGGGAGCTGCGCGAGCGAGCGCGGGTCGACGTGGTGGGCGGCGTCGGACTCGTCGTAGCTGACGTCGAGCCCGCCCTCGGTGAGCAGGTCGCGCGCGGCGCGCCCGAACTCGACGCCGATCACCGGGTCGCGGCGGCCGTGGGCGATCCAGACCGGCAGCCCGGCGCGGCCCTCGAGGTCGGGCGCCCAGCCCTCGACGGTGGGCATGAAGCAGCTGAGCGCCACGATCCCCGCGGGGCGCGGGCGGCCCGGCCCGAGACCGAGCGCGTAGCTCATCACCCCGCCCTGCGAGAAGCCGCCGAGCACGATCCGCTCCCAGGGGACGCCCGCCGCCTCGGGCAGCGCGTCGAGGAACGCCGAGAGCAGCGTGACGGACTCGCCGAACGTCGCCGGGTCGGGATACCCGACGCGCCGCACGACGTACCAGTGGCGCCCGCCGGGGGGCAGGAACAGCGGTCCGCCGGGGGTGATGCCCACGAGCCGGCCGTGCGGGTCGAGCAGGTCGAGGAACGCGACCAGGTCGTGCTCGTCGGCGCCGCGCCCGTGGAGCAGCACGAGCGCGCCCTCGGGCGTGCCGCGCGCCGGGCGCACGACGTGGACGAGGTCGTCCGGCAGCGCGAGGCTCACGCGACGGCGCGCGGGTCGGGCAGCGGGGTGAGGCGCTGCTCGAGGACCGGCCGCAGGCGCTCGTGCTGCGGCGGCAGCTTCAGCGCGCCGCCGAGGGTCGCGACCGGCTCGTCGACCGCGAAGCCGATGTCCCGCGAGGCCAGCTCGAACAGCACGCCGCTCGGCTCGCGGAAGTAGACCGAGTGGAAGTACTGGCGGTCGATGACCGGCGTCGCGCGAGCGCCGGCCGCGGCGGCGTGCGCGGCGAACGTCTCCAGCTCGGCGTCGTCGGCGGCCGACCATGCGACGTGGTGGATCGTCCCCGCACCCTGGATGCCGTGCTCGGGCGGCGCCGGGTCGTAGAGCAGCTGCGCGTGGCGCTCGGCGCCGGCGAGCGTCCAGTGCGCCTCGTCGCCCTCGCGGGCGAAGCCGAGCGCGCGCAGCAGCGGCTCGGAGCGCTCGGGGTTGCCCGCGTAGGCGCGCACGCCGTGGAAGCCCTGGAGCGCGTGCTCGGCGGGGATGTCCGGGGCGTGGGCGACGAGCGGCGCGTCGGCGCCGCGGCTCACCAGCAGCTCGTGCGCGAGGCCCTCGGGGTCGCGGAACAGCAGCACGTCGCCGTCACGCGCGGCGGGGACCTCGTGCGCGGCGAGCCGCGCCTCCCAGAACGCGAGCGCCTCCGGGGAGCCGACGCGCCAGCGGATCGCGTGCACCATCCCCGCTCCGGGGCGGCCGGGCGCGGCCCCGGGGAACTCGAAGAACGTGAGGATCGAGCCGGGCGCGCCGACCTCGTCGCCGTAGTACAGGTGGTAGACGGACGGCTCGTCGAAGTTCACCGTCTTCTTCACGAGCCGCAGGCCGAGCACGCGCACGTGGAAGTCCACGTTGCCCGGGGCGTCGGCGGTGATCGCGGTGATGTGGTGCAGGCCTTCGAGCGGCATCGGGTCTCCTGGCGGGCCTCTCCGGGGACGGGAAGAATGATTGCACGCGCAAGGATACCCGCTATGATCGAGGAGCGACGAACGCAGGAGCCACCGCCCGGTGGCGCTGCTACGGTCGCCCCGGCCATGGCCACCACCTCCGCGACATCCGGCGAACGCCTCGCGCCCCGCGAGCTTCAGGCCTGGCGCGGCCTGCTGCGGGCGCACGCGGCGCTGCGCCGCGAGCTGGACGCGGACCTCGAGCGCGAGCACGGCCTGGCCCTCACCTCCTACGAGGTCTTCCTGTTCCTCGAGGACGCCGAGGACGGGCACATCCGCCTGCACGACCTCGCCGACCGGATCATGCTGAGCCGCAGCGGCCTGACGCGCCTGGTGGACCGGCTCGAGCGCGACGGCTTCGTCGCCCGCGAGTCGTGTCCGACCGACGGCCGCGGGTCCTACGCGCGGCTCACCGAGGCCGGCCGGGCGAAGCTCGCCGCGGCGCGGCGCACCCACCTGGCCGGCGTGCGCCGCTGCTTCCTCGACCACCTGTCGTCCGAGGAGCAGGAGCTGCTCGGCGACGTGTGGGAGCGCGTGCTGCCGGACGGCGCCGCGCAGTGCCCCGGCAGCTGCGGGTGACCGGCGGGACATCCGGCGTCCGGGCGCCTCTCGCGCTCGTATCCTCCTCAGCACCCCACCCCCGAACGGAGCCATGAGCAACCTCGGCCTCTACGTCATCTGCCTGGGCGTCCCGCTGGTCTTCGGCCTCTGGACCCAGCACAAGATCAAGTCGACCTTCGCGCGCTACTCCGAGGTCCCCGAGGACACCGGCATGACCGGCGCCGAGGTCGCGCGGCGGATCCTCGACCACAACGGGCTCCAGGGCGTCCCGGTCAAGGCCGTGCCGGGCGCGCTCACCGACCACTACGACCCGCGCACCCGCAGCGTGCACCTGTCCGAGCCGGTCTACGGCGCGGCGACGATCAGCTCGACCGCGGTCGCCGCGCACGAGGTCGGGCACGCGATCCAGCACGCGAAGTCCTACGCGCCGATGAGCATCCGCTCCGCGCTGTGGCCGGTCACCGCGTTCGCCTCGAGCACGTGGATGATCCTGCTGCTGATCGGCGCGCTGCTCGGCGCGCTGAACCTCATCATCTTCGCGATCGTCCTCTACGCCGCGGTCGTCCTGTTCCAGCTCGTCACGCTGCCCGTGGAGTTCGACGCCTCGCGGCGCGCCGGGATCCAGCTGCGCGAGCTGGGGATCGCCAACCCGGAGGAGAGCGCCGGCGTGCGCAAGGTGCTCCAGTCCGCCGCGCTGACCTACGTCGCGGGCGCCCTCGCGGCCCTCACGCAGCTGCTGTATTTCGTGATGGTCTTCCTCGGCAACCGCTCGTAGCCATCACCTGTTTCGAGATCCTCGCCACCGATCCCGGCTCGCGCGCGCGGGCCGGGATCCTGCGCACCGCGCACGGCGAGATCCGCACCCCGGCGTTCGTCCCGCTGGCGACGAAGGCGACGGTCAAGGGGCTGTTCCCGGCCGAGGTCGCCGCGCTCGGCTACGAGATCGTCCTCGGGAACACGTTCCACCTGCACCTCGACCCCGGTGACGAGCGGATCGCCGCGCAGGGCGGGCTGCACCGGTTCATGGCCTGGGACGGCCCGATCGTCACCGACTCGGGCGGCTTCCAGGTCTTCTCGATGGGCCACGGGACGGTCGCCGACGAGATCAAGGGCCGCGCGCCGAGCGGCTCGGAGCGCGCCGGCCGGATCCTCGCGATCGAGGAGCAGGGCGTGCGCTACCGCTCCTACCGGGACGGCTCGGAGCGCTTCATGGGTCCGGAGACCTCGATGGAGATCCAGGCGAACCTCGGCTCGGACCTCGCGCTCGTCTTCGACGAGTGCACGCCGTTCCACGTGAGCCGCGAGTACACCCAGCGCTCGACCGAGCGCACCCACCGCTGGCTCGACCGCTGCCTGGCCTGGCATGCCGAGCACGGCCCGCCCGGCCAGCTCGTCTACGGGATCGTCCAGGGCGGCGTCCACGAGGACCTGCGGATCGAGAGCGCGCAGGCGGTCGCCGCGCGCGGGACGCCGGGGATCGCGATCGGCGGCTCGCTCGGCGAGGAGAAGGCGCAGATGCACGAGGTCGTCGGCTGGACGACGGCCGTGCTGCCGCCGGAGCGCCCACGGCACCTGCTCGGGATCGGCGAGATCGACGATCTCGTCGCGGGCGTCGCCGCCGGGATCGACACGTTCGACTGCGCGATGCCCACGCGGCTCGGGCGCCACGGCATGGCGCTCGTGCCCGATCCGGAGCGCCGCTGGCGGGTGGACCTCACCGGCGCGCGCTTCAAGGACTCCGACGAGCCGCTGATGGAGGGCTGCCCGTGCCCGGCCTGCGCGGTCGGCTGGACCCGCGGCTACCTGCGCTACATGACGAAGGCCCGCGAGCTCACCGCGATGCGGGCGATCACGCTGCACAACCTCGCGTTCGTCGAGCGCGTGGTCCGGCGGCTGCGCGAGGCGATCGGCGCGGGCACGCTGGCGCAGGAGTCGGCGGCGCTGCTCGGCGGCGCCGCGCCGTGAGCCGCTAGATCACGCCGAAGATCCCCAGGCACGCGAGCAGCCCGAGCCACCAGCCGATCGCGATCGAGATCTGGATGTCCGAGCCCGGCTTGCCGAGGATGAAGCCGTTGCACAGCACGAGGACCACGCCGATCATGCCGGTGACCATCGTGACCTCGCCCGTGGGCCAGTCGAGCTTGTGGCGCCGCGCGACGATCCAGGCGAGGATGAACGGCGCCGCGCTCAGCGCGAGGAACAGCCAGGGCAGGATCCCGAAGGTCTCCCACGCGTTCGCGCTGCTGTCCGGGCCGACGGCGTTGATCCGCGAGTCCGGGTTCGGCCCCGTCGTGAACCACGGCAGCCACAGCGAGACGAAGAGCACGAGGCCCGCCAGCATCCCGAGGTACTCGAAGATCGAGAGCTCGGAGCGGTCGAGGTAGGACTTGCGGTCCTCGGCGGGTGGGGCGCTGCTGCTCATGGCGGCAACCTACCGCCGTGCGCGCCCGCGCGTCGAACCCGCGCTCACTGCGTGTTCTGGCGGATGAGCTGCTGGAGCTCGGAGACCGTCCGGTCGACCTCGTCGTAGACGACCTGGCGCAGCCGCACCGTCTCGCTCTGGTTGGCGGCGACCACGGCCAGCGCGGCGATCCCGCCGCCGAGGACGAGCAGCAGGACGAGCAGCGGGGCGAGCCGGCGCCGGCGCCGGCGCGCGGCGGGCACCGCGCCCGGGCGCGGGGCGGGCGGCCCGGCCGGGCGGGACGCGCCCGGCGCGACCGGGAGCCGCTGCTGGACCGGCGTGGCCGCCGGGGCGACGCTCGTCGCATCCGTGGCCGCATGCGGCGGCGGGGCGTGCGGGGCGATCCCGCGGGCCCCGTCGGTGAGCGCCTCGCGCAGCTCCTCGGCGCTCGCGTAGCGGTCCTGCGGGTCGAGCGCCAGCGCGCGATCCACCGCGGCGGCCAGCTCGGGCGTGACCTCGGGGTTGATCTGGTCGAGCAGCGCCGGCGCCTCGCGCTGCTGCTTGAGGGCCAGCTCGGTGAGCGTCGTCGCCTCGTAGGGGAGCCGCCCGGAGAGGAACTGGTAGGTCACGACGCCGAGCGAGTAGATGTCCGAGCGCGCGTCGGCCTCCTGGCCGGTGGCCTGCTCGGGCGCCAGGTAGGCGGCCGTGCCGAGCACCGAGCCGACCTGCGTGATCGAGGATTCCTCGCTGACCGCCTTGGCGATCCCGAAGTCGGCGAGCTTCACGACGCCGTCCTCGGAGCGCAGCAGGTTGCCGGGCTTGACGTCGCGGTGCACGACGCCGCCGCGATGGGCGTAGTCCAGGCCGCGGCACGCCTGCGCGACGATCCCGAGCGCCTCGGCCACGGGCAGCATCCCGCGCTCCTTGAGGATCTGCGCGCCGGACTGCCCGTCGACGAACTCCATGACGATGTAGTGGCGGTGCGAGGCCTCGTCGAAGCCCGAGTCGTAGACCTGCACGATGTTCGGGTGCACGAGCTTCGCCGCGGCGAGCGCCTCGCGCCGGAAGCGCGAGACGAACTGGTCGTCGTCCGCGAGGTGCTCGGCGAGCAGCTTGATCGCCACCGGCCGCTCGAGCCGGCGGTCGACGGCGAGCACGACCGTGGACATCCCGCCGCTGCCCAGGCGCCGCCCCGGCTCGTAGCGCCCGCCGAGCAGCGCTCCGCTCACGGGGCGGCTCCGGGCTCGGCGTCCGGGCTGATGCCGCCCGGGTCCTCGGGCGGCGAGGTCGTCGTGGGCGCCGTCGTCGTGGTCGTCGGCTGCGTCGTGGTCGTCGTGGTCGTGGGCTCGGTGGTCGTCGTCGTGGTGGTGGTCGGCTCGGTCGTCGTCGGCTCGGTGGGCTGCGTGTCCGTCGTCGTCGTCGTGGTCTGCGGGCGGTTCTCGCGGCACTCGCGCGGCACCGTCCGCGCGAGCTGGGCGATCCCGTCGCCGATCCGCTCGCGCAGGCGCGGATCGGTCGAGTCCGGCAGGTTCGCGAACGCGTTCTGCGCCGAGCGCAGGGCGCTGTTCGCGGCGGCGCAGTCGCCCGAGCCGGTCGCGTCGCCGACCTGCTCGAGCGCGACGTCGAGCGCGCTCGCCTCCTGCGCGGGGATCAGCCCGGCGTCGCCTCCTCCGCAGGCCGCCAGGAACGGGACGGCGAGGCCGAGCAGCAGGGCGAGGACGAGGGCGGTGCCCAGGCGCATCGTCATTGACCGTACTGGAGCCGTTCGGCGAGCGAGTCGGGCAGCCGGGCGGCGCGGATCGCCGCCGCCGCGCCGTCCACGTCGTAGGTCGTCCGCCGCCACGCGGCGGTTCCCGCCTCGAGATCGAGCAGCAGCCAGGCCGCGCGCGGATCGCCGTCGCGCGGCTGCCCGACGCTGCCCGGATTGAGCAGCCAGCGGCGCCCGGCCAGGGCGGCGGGCTCCTCGTCGCTGCGGCGCCGCTCGCCGGTGGCGCTCTCGCCCTCGAGCCGGTGGAAGGCGAGCGCGACGTGGCTGTGGCCGATCAGGGTGACCTCCGCCGGCGTCGCGTCGAGGCACAGGTCGGCGAGCAGCGCGCTGAGCACGTACTCCCACACGGGATCGCGCGGGCTGCCGTGGTAGAGCCGCACGCCGGCGCGATCGCCGGCCGCGCGCAGGTCCGAGAGCCACGCCAGCGGCTCGGGCGCGATCACCTCCTGCGTCCAGCGCGCCGCGAGCGCCGCGCCGCGCGAGAAGTCGTCGAGCGACAGCGCGCCCGTCACGGCGAGATCGTGGTTGCCGGCGAGGCAGATCGCCGCGTGGCGGCGGATCAGCTCGGTGCAGTCGTTCGGATCGGCGCCGTAGCCGACGACGTCGCCCAGGCACCAGATCTCGCTCGCCTCGCTGCGCTCCACGTCCTCCAGAACGGCTTCGAGGGCGTGACGATTCGCATGGATGTCGGAGAGGACGGCGACCTGCATGGCGCGTGGACCGGAGAGCGACGGTAGCGTCTGGGCGGTGCGGAGGACCCTGCGCGCCGCCCCGATCGCCCTCGCCGGCGCGCTCGTCGCGGCCCAGGCGGCGGCGCTGCTGCTGCGCCCGCGCTCCGGGGTGATCGAGCCGGCGCCCGTCGACGTCGCCGACTGGTTCACGCCGGCCCAGCTCGAACGCGCGACCGACTTCCGCTCCGGCCAGCTGGCGCTCTACGGCGCGTCAGTGGCGGCCGAGGCGGCGCTGCTCGCGTTCCTCGTCGTGCGCGCCCGCCGGGCCGGGCCCGGCGAGCCGCGCCGGCGCCCGGTGCTGCGCGGCGCCGCGGCCGGCGCGGGGATCTCCGTGGCGCTCGCGGTGGTGGCGCTCCCGCTCGGGGCGTGGATGCGCTCGCGCGCGATCGACGTCGGCCTCGTCACGCGCTCCTGGGGCGGCTGGGCGTGGGACAGCGCGCGCTCGATCGCGATCGGGGCCGGGTTCGCGGCGCTCGCCACCGCCGCCGGGCTGGGCCTCATGCGGCGCTTCCCGGAGCGCTGGTGGATCCCCGCGTCGGGCCTCGTCGGCGTCGTCGCCGCGCTCGTGATCTTCGCCGGGCCGCTCGTGCTCGATCCGATCTTCAACCGCTTCGAGCGGCTCCCGGACGGGCCGGTGCGCACCGAGGTCCTCGCGCTCGCCGAGCGCGCCGGGGTCGACGTGGGGGAGGTGTACGTCGTCGACGCCTCGCGGCGAACGACGGCGGCGAACGCCTACGTGACGGGCCTGGGCTCCTCGCGGCGGGTCGTGCTCTAC
This sequence comes from Solirubrobacteraceae bacterium, assembly GCA_025455895.1. GTDB lineage: Bacteria > Actinomycetota > Thermoleophilia > Solirubrobacterales > Solirubrobacteraceae > F1-60-MAGs163. Next base: position 318 of record JALOLQ010000139.1, on the reverse strand, counting down.
GACACGCTGCTCGAGGACTTCCCCGCCGCCGAGACGCGGCTCGTCGTCGCCCACGAGCTCGCCCACGTGCGCTACCGCGACGTGCCGCGGGCGCTGCTCTTCGTCGCGCTCGTCGCGCCGCTGGGCCTGTTCGCGGTCGCGCGCCTGACGCGCGCCTGGGCACCCGCCGGCGACCGGCCGCCGACGGCGCGCTCGGTGCCGGCGCTGATCGCGGCGTTCACGCTCGTGATGCTGCTGATCGGCAGCGTCGCCAACCAGCTCTCGCGCCGGATCGAGGCGCGCGCCGACAGCTACGCGCTCGAGCTCACCGGCGAGGCC
>JALOLQ010000138.1 GCA_025455895.1 Solirubrobacteraceae bacterium | reverse complement strand
CGGCGCAGGTCGGGCGCGCCGGCGCGCCCGCGGCGCCGGGCGATCGACGCGCTCCGGCGAGGCGGATGCTCCCGGACCGCCGGGGAAGATCCGCCACGCGAGACCACGGCACGCACGGCGACGGACGAGCGCGGCGGATCCTCCCCGACCGCCGGGGCGGATCCGCCGCGCCGGCTGGGGGCCGCGCCGAGTACCCGGGGTGGGATTCGAACCCACACGTCCTTGCGGACAGGGGTTTTTGAGACCCCAGCGTCTACCGTTCCGCCACCCGGGCAGGGCAGGGGGATCGTAGGACGTGCGGCGGTCTCAGCGCCGCGGGCGCCAGTCGGCGCGCAGCAGCACCTCGAAGCCGACGTGCCCGGCACCGCTGCCGGCGGGCTGCCCGATCCCCGGCCGGGGATGCCAGGACGAGGCGATCGGCGAGCCGGGGTCGAAGCTGCCGGGGGCGACGGCCGCGATCGGCAGCGTGCCGGGCCCGACCGCCGTGATCCCGACCCCGTCGGTGGAGCGCAGGCCGTCGTCGGCGTCCACGCGCACCGGCAGGTTCACCCGCACGGTCGTCACGCGGTTGGGCCGCGGGCGCGGGTCGCCGATGGCGATGCCGCGCCGGTCGACGGCCGTCTGGCTGCTGAGGATCGTCACGCGCAGCGGCGCGGGGTTCGCGCCCGCGCGCACGCTGACGCTGCGGATCACCCCGGTGCGCGGGACGAAGAACGTCCGGCGCAGGCTCCCGACGATGCCGGCCGACGCCCAGGTGCAGGTCGCGGTGCCCGTCGGCTGGAGCTCGATCCCGCCGAACAGGCGCTCGGCCGGGCGCGACTCACAGCCGAAGCCCGCGTTCGCGGGCGCGCGCAGCGTGCTGCCGAACAGCACCGCGTGCGCGGGCGGCGCGGCGAGCGCGGCGGCGGCGAGCGCGGCGGCGGCGGTGACGAGCAGGCGGCGCATCCCCACGCGCGGGCCCGGGGCGTCGCTCAGACGCCCAGCGGAACGTAGTCCGGCTCCTCCTCGGGCCAGTGCTCGACCTCGACGTTCCACTCCTGGCGGAAGCCCTGCATCGCGAAGAAGATCAGCAGCGCCTGGACGGCGACCAGCACGGCGGTGAGCGTGCCGAGCAGGCCGGCCGCGAGCGTCGTCTCGGCGAAGCCCGGAGCGTCGCGGTCGAACCAGGCGGGCATCGCGACGAGCCCGAAGATGAGCATGAGGATCCCGAGGGCCGCGATGACCGGCAGGACGCCGCGGTTCCAGCGCAGCACGTACCAGGCGAACAGCGCGTAGACGACGACCCACAGGATCGTGAGGTTCTGGACGCCCTGCATCGCGTCCCATCCGCCGATCAGGATCAGCGCGATCAGTGCGATCGAGGCGGCCAGCAGCACGACCACCACGGCGCGGGTCGTCTTGCTCGACGCCTTCGCGCGGTTCGGGTGCGCGGTTCGGGTGCTCGATGACCACCTCGCCCTTGTGCTCGACCTTCATCGCGCCCGCGAGCCTACCGCGCGCCCCCGTCGGGCGCGAGGCTACGCTGGCCCGGAGCGGGCGTGGCGGAACTGGTAGACGCGCCGGCCTTAGGAGCCGGTGGCCCTGGCCATGGGGGTTCGAGTCCCTCCGCCCGCATCGGATGCCCTGTCGTCAGCGGCGCGCCCCCGCCCGTCGCCCTGTCACCCTGGAGGCGTGCCCGCCGTCGCACGGATGCTCGCGGCCCTCGCGTCGCTCACGGTCCTCGTCGCCCTCACCGCCCCCGCGGCGGGCGCTGCGCCCGTGCAGGAGTTCGGCGTCCAGTTGAAGGACGTCCGCTCGGACGGCCGCTTCTCCGTCGTCTTCACGGCCAACGCCTACGACACGACCGGCGAGCCGCCGCCGCAGCTCACGCGCAGCGTGCTGCGGCTGCCGCGCGGGGTGACGATCCGGCGCTCGTTCCTGCGCCGCGGACGCCTCTGCGACACCGCCGCGCTGCGTGAGCTGCTGCTCGACATCGAGGGCGACCGCGCCGACTACCGCACGCTGCTCGGCCGGGTCGTGAGCGGCCGCCCGCTCGGGCCGGACCTCGAGCCGCGCGACGCGGCCGTCGTGCGCACGTGCCGGGGCTCGGCGATCGGCCGGGGCACCGCGACGCTCGACGCGCGCGCGTCGTTCGAGGATCCGGTCCCCGGGCTCTTCCACCTGTTCCTCGCGCGGCCGATCGCCAAGGGCGCCGTGGCGGCGCTCGGGGCGCTGGCCGTCCCGGACGACCGCGTCGCCTCCGTGCGCGACAACCCCGTGCTCCCCGAGCAGCGCCCGCTCTTCACCGTCGACGTGTTCGGCGCCCGCGGCGGCGGGCCCTACGGGTACCGCCTGGTGCTCCCCGAGCAGCGGGTCGGGCTCGTCACCTTCAGCCTCACCGAGCTGCGCGTCAGCGCCACCGGCGCCAGCCGGCGCGAGGGCGGGCGGCGCGTCTTCTGGGCCGCGCTCCCGAACTGCCCGCGCCGCGGCGTGCTGCCGTTCCGGGCGGACTACACGTACGAGACCGGCCAGACCGCGAGCCGCACCGTGCGCGCCGCCTGCCCGCGCTTCGGCCGCTGAGCACCGCGGCGGCCCCGGCGCCTACGATCGAGCGATGTCTCCGCCGCGCCTGCCCCTGCCCGGCCCCGCGCGCCGCGCCCTGCTCGCCGCCGACGTCCTGCGCCCCGCGCTCGACCCGCGCGAGGTCGCGCGCTCGGTCGCCCGGGTCGCCGGGGCGAGCGCGCCGCTGCTGCCGCGCCGCTCGCTGGAGGACGCGGTCGGCGGGCGCACGGTGCTGATCACCGGCGCCTCCTACGGCATCGGGCGCGCCGCGGCGCTCGAGGTCGCCGCCGCCGGCGCGACGACGCTCGTGCTGGCCCGCGGCGCCGACGCGCTGGGCGAGCTCACGCAGGAGATCGAGCGGGCCGGGGGCGCCGCGCAGGCCTACCCGTTCGACCTCAACGACCTCGACGCGGTCGACGGCCTGCTCGCGCAGATCGCCGCCGACGGCCACGAGGTCGACGTGCTCGTGAACAACGCCGCGCGCTCGATCCGCCGCACCGTCGCCGAGAGCTACGACCGCTTCCACGACTACGAGCGCACCATGCGCCTGAACTACTTCGCGCCCGTGCGGCTGACGCTCGGCGTGCTGCCGGGGATGCGCGAGCGCGGCTACGGCCACGTGGTGAACGTCAGCACGCTGGCCACCCGCACGAGCACGCCGCGGTTCTCGGCCTACCTCGCCTCGAAGGGCGCGCTCGAGGCGTTCAGCCGCTCGGTCGCCTCGGAGTGCCTCGGCGACGACGTGCGCTTCACGATCGTCCACATGCCGCTCGTGCGCACGCCGATGAGCCAGGCGACCGACGCCTACGAGGGCATGCCGGCGATGTCGCCCGAGCGCGCGGCGGGCCTCATCACCGAGGCGCTGCGCACGCGCGCCGAGCATGTCGGGCCGCGGGTCGGGGCGGCCGCGCAGATCGCCCACGCCGTCTCGCCGGCGACGGCGAACGAGGTCCTCCACGCGCTCTACCGCAGCGCGCCGGACCCCGGCGTCACTCCTTCTCGATGATGCAGGAGGTCTTCTTCTCGCCCTTCTCGCCGAGCGAGCAGGCCATCGGACCGCCCTTGTTCGCCTTCTCGAGCGCCGTCGTGTCCGGCGTGAGGTCGAGCTCCTGCTCGCCGTCGTCGAAGGCGATGACGATCACGTCGTCCTTCTTGATGACGTGCGCGGCCGGGTCCTCGATCCGCTTCCCGTTCACGTAGACGCGCAGCTCGCGCCCGTCCCCGTTCTTCAGCGCGCCCATCCGGTCCGGCCCGAAGGCGACGTTCCACATCGCGAAGAGGTCGCCGAGCGTCGCCGTGAACGGCTTGTCGGCCTCGAGGTGCAGGACGCCGCTCGCGTCGTGCGTGTGCAGGCCGGCGTAGACCTTGCGCTTTCGGTCCAGGCCGAGGAACTCGGCGAGCGGGACGAGCAGGCCGTCCTGGTAGATGCGCAGCAGCGCGTGCCGGTGGAAGGTCTCCTTGCCCGGCTCGGGGATCCCGCGGGTGCGGGCGCGCTGGGCGAGGCCGGCGTAGTCCGCACTCCAGGGCGGCGGGGTCTCGCGGCCGGCGACGGTCGTGCCGGCGACGGCGGGCTCGTCGCCGCCGCGGGCGAGCAGCACGACCACCGCGGCGGCGATCGCGAGCACGGCGAGGGCGCCGATCAGGCGCACGTTGAAGCGGGATCCGGAGCGCTCGGGCACGAGACGAATCTAGAGCCCACCCGGCTATCCTGCGCCACCCGCCCGGGGGACTGGTGTATCGGTAACACGGCGGTCTCCAAAACCGCAACGCGAGGTTCGACTCCTCGGTCCCCCGCTCCGCCGGCCGCGGCGCGCTGCGGAGGCGCGCCCGTACTTCCCCCGGACGAGAAGCGCGCCAGCGCGTCGTAGCGTTCTCCGGGTCCGCGCGTGCCCGCGCGGAGCGACCCGTTCCCCCGGAGGACTCCCCGATGCTGCGAAGGACCGCCTGCCTGCTCACCGCCGCCTGCCTGCTCGCCGCGCTGCCCGCGAGCGCCCAGGCCGCGATCACCTCGGTCCAGAAGGCCAGCGCCGAGGTCAAGCCGAACAAGGCGGGCACGAAGGCCAAGCCGCAGGCGATCTCGCTGACCGTGCGCGGCTACTTCGACGACGTCCAGCGCGACATCGACGCGGGCACCCAGTTCGGCATGGTCAACGGGCGCATCCTGCTGCCGAAGGAGGGGGTCCACAACATGAAGCAGTTCCCCTCCTGCGACCCGATCCAGGTGTTCCGCGCCGCGAAGCAGTGTCCGGCCGGCTCGAAGGTCGGCACCGGCACGGCGAACGGCATCGGCCTCGGTCTCGACGAGAAGCTCACCCTCCAGGCGTTCAACCTCAAGGGCGGCAAGGGCATCGTGGTGCTCCTCGACCACGTCCCGGGGGCGCCCGTGGAGATCCACGAGACCGTCGTCGTGACCGTCAAGAAGCTCAGCGGCGACCCGGTGTTCGGCTACCAGCTCGACTTCACGCTGAACGACAACCTGATCTCCCCGGCGCCGGGCGTGCTCGCGGCCGTCAAGGACCTGAAGCTCACCGTCCCGCAGCAGTACCTGAAGAAGGGCGGGAAGTACGTCAAGCGCAAGGGCCAGCGGATCCCGTACATCGCGACGATCGGCTGCCCGGCCGGCGGCGCGTGGCAGGGCCGCTTCACGGCGGACTACACGACGATGATCCCGCTCGACCGCTCGATCGACAGCAGCCAGTCGGTGGACGTCTCGGTGCCCTGCCGGAAGTAGCGCGCCGCCGGGCGGCTGGCGTAGGATCGCCGTCATGTCCCAGCCGAATGCCGACCTGATCCGCGGCGTCCCGTTCTTCGCCGAGCTCGACGACGACGCCGCCGGGCGCCTGGCGACCGAGTTCGTCGAGCGCCGCTACGCGCCCGAGGAGCTGATCCTCGCCCAGGGCCAGGACGGCAAGAGCTTCTTCCTCATCGAGCAGGGCGAGGTCTCGGTGGCGATCGACAACGAGGAGGCCGGCCGCATCGGCGCCGGCGGGTTCTTCGGCGAGCTCTCGCTCGTGGAGGCGCACGCGCGCCGCGCGGCGACGATCCGCGCCGAGAGCGAGGTGCTCGCGTGGTCGCTGCCGATCTGGGTCTTCCGCCCGCTGGTGGAGTCGAACCCCGCGGTCGGCTGGGGCCTGATCCAGTACCTCGCCGAGCGCGTGCGCCAGACGCAGACCGTCTGACCCCGGCAGGTGCCCGCGCCGAGCGAGATCTTCGCCCCCGGCGTGCTCGCCGGGCGGGTCGTCCTCGTCACCGGCGGCGGCACGAACCTCGGCCGGCACGCCGCGCAGGAGCTGCACCGCTGCGGGGCGGCGGTGGCGATCGCCGGGCGTCGCGAGGAGGTGCTCGCCGAGGCCGCGCCGCGCGTGGGGGAGCGCTGCACGATCGCCCCGGGCGACATCCGCGAGCCGGCCGGCGCTGCGGCGATCGTCGAGCGCGTGCTCGCCGACCACGGCCGGCTCGACGTGCTCGTCAACAACGCCGGCGGGCAGTACTTCGTCCCCGCGGAGGACATCACCGCGAAGGGCTGGCGCGCCGTGTGGCGGCTCAACGTCGAGGGCACGCGCACGATGACCGCGGCGGCGGCCGAGCACGCGTTCGGCGCGGACGGCGGCGCCATGGTGAACGTCACGGTCAGCCCGCACCGCGGCTACCCGGGGCTGGCGCACACCGGCGCCGCCCGCGCCGCGGTGGAGCAGCTGACGCGCGAGCAGGCCGCCGCCTGGGCCTCGCGCGGGATCGCCGTCGCCGCCGCCGCGATCGGCCGCTTCGACACCGAATCGCTGCGCAAGTACCCGGAGATCATCTGGCGCGGCGCGGCGGCGACCGTCCCGCTCCAGCGCCTCGGGACGATGGACGAGTTCGCCTGGCTCATCGCGCTGCTCGCCTCGCCGCTCGGCCGCGACCTCAGCGGCTCGGTCGTCACGCTCGACGGCGCCCTCGACGTCTGGGAGGGCCCGTGGCCGCGCGAGTACATGGTCGACGAGGAGGGCGTCGTGCCGACCGAGGAACGCCGCGCCTGAGAGCTATGCTCGCGGGACCCGCGGGCGTGGTGTAGTGGTAGCACTAGA
>JALOLQ010000137.1 GCA_025455895.1 Solirubrobacteraceae bacterium | reverse complement strand
CGCCTTCGTGCTCGGGCTCGCCGCGTGGGCCGGCGCGTCGACGATGCGCCCCGGCCCCGGCCCGGCGCCGATCGCGCTCGCCGGCGCGGCGCCGGCGGCCGTCGAGCCGGCCACCCCGCTCCCGCCGCCGGACGATGCCGCGCTGGGCGAGGAACCGCCCGCGGCCGCGGACGCCGGGCTCGGTGACCTGCCGCCCGCCGAGCCGGTCGACGCCGGGAGCGCCGCGCTGCCGGTCGACGAGCCCGCCCCCGCCGAGGAGCCGGCCCCCCGGGCCGGCGGCGGCGAGGACCCGGCGCCCGGCGGCGAGCCGCCCGCGGACGAGGGCCCGGCCGCCCCCAGCCTCGAGCACGTCTTCCTCATCGTCCTCGCCGACCGCGGCTACGACACGCTGTTCGACCCCGAGGGCGCCGCGAGCTACCTCAACGGGACGCTCGTGCCGAAGGGCACGCTGCTCTCGCGGTCCTTCGGTGTCAGCTCGGGGGCGCTGGCCAACGGGATCGCGCTGGTGAGCGGGCAGGGCCCGAACGCGGCGACGCGCGAGGACTGCCCGGCGTTCGCCGACCTCACGCCCGGGACGATCGGCAAGGACGACCAGGCGGCGGGGACCGGCTGCGGCTTCTCGACCGACGTCTTCAGCGTGGGCGACCTGCTCGTGGCCCAGGAGAAGACCTGGCGGGCCTACGCCGGCGACCTCGACGGCACGCCGGCCTGCCCGAAGCCCGCCGCCGGCCAACCGTTCCCGCTGCCCCGGCTGCCGTTCCTCGCCTTCCGCACGATCACCGAGGACCCGGCGTGCGCCGACCGCATCACCGGCATGGCGCGCCTGGCTGAGGACCTCAAGGACGCGGCGACGACGCCCGCGCTCTCCTACCTCGTCCCCTCGGCCTGCGAGAACGGCTCCGACAGCCCCTGCGCCCCGGGCGCCCCGGCGGGCCTCGGCCCCGCCGACGCGTTCCTGCGGCGCGTCGTCCCGCAGATCCAGGCCTCTCCGGCCTACGAGAAGGGCGGCGCGATCGTGATCCTCGCCGACCAGGCGCCGCCCGGCCCCGAGGCCGACCGCAGCGCCTGCTGCGAGGACCGCCGCTGGTACGGCAAGGACCCGGCGACCAGCGGCGGCGGGCGCACCGGGGCGCTGCTGCTCTCGCCCTTGGTGAAGGGCGGGACGACCGTCGACACCGCGATCGACCACTACGACGTGCTCAGGACCGTCTCCGAGACGCTCGGCGTTCGCCGCTCCGGGTACGCGGCGCGCGACGAGGTCGGCGGGATCCCGCGCGAGGCGTGGACGGGCTGGAAGCGATGACCGGCCTACAGCGCGCCAGCGCCCTGACGGTGGCGCTCCTGGTCGCCACGTCGTCCGGCGGCGTCCTGGCGTCGCCCGCGCCGGCTGAGCGGGCGTCGAGCGCCGAGCGGGCGTTCCAGGCCGGGCTGCTCCACGCCGGGGACACGCATTCCTGCGCGGTGCTGCATGATGGCTCGGCCAGTTGCTGGGGCAACGGCTTCGCGGGGCAGGTCGGCAACGACGCCACACTCACGGACGAACCGTCTCCCGTAACCGTAGCGCTGACGGCCGGTCAACGCGCGAACGCGATCAGCGCCGGCGTCGACCATTCCTGCGCGGTCCTCGACGACGGGTCGGCCAGCTGCTGGGGCTCCGACAGGGTCGGCCAATTAGGCAACGACGACGCGGCCGTCGACCAGCCGACGCCGGTGGCGGTCGCGCTGCCCGCTGGTCGGCGCGCGGTGGCGATCAGTGCCGGCTCCTATCATTCGTGTGCGGTTCTCGACGACGGGTCGGCCAGCTGCTGGGGCTCCGATTCCCTGGGACAGCTTGGTGACGACGACGCGACCATCAACCAGCCGACGCCGGTGGCGGTCGCGCTGCCCGCCGGTCGGCGCGCCGTGGCGATCAGTGCCGGCCACCTGCATTCGTGTGCGGTTCTCGACGACGGGTCGGCCAGCTGCTGGGGCTACGATTTCCTGGGACAGCTTGGTGACGACGACGTGACCGCCGACCAGCCGCGGCCAGTCGAGGTCGCGTTGCCGGGCAGCCGGCGCGCGGTCGCCATCAGCGCCGGCGGCACCCACTCGTGTGCGGTCCTCGACGATGGGTCGGCCCGCTGTTGGGGGAGCGACGGGAACGGGCGCCTTGGTGACGGCGCCCCAGAGGCGAGCAGGGCGACGCCCGTGGCGGTGGCGCTGCCGGCCGGTCGGCGCGCAATCGCGATCAGCGCCGGTGCCGACCACTCGTGCGCGATCCTCGACGACGGATCGGCGAACTGCTGGGGCTACGACGGCCGTGGACAGCTCGGCGACGCCCTGACGTTGACGGACCAACCGCATCCCGTGGCGGTCCTATCGCCCCCCAGTCGACGAACGGTCGCCATCAGCGCGGGCGGCACGCACACCTGTGCAGCGCTCGACGACGGATCGGTCAGCTGCTGGGGCAACGACGCCGCCGGGCAGCTGGGAAACGGGTTCGGGGGAGCAACCCAGGACAGTGCCGCCGACGCGCCCAGGGCGCTGAACGCCGCCTCAACGGTCGGGCGGGTCGCGGACCTGTCGCTGACCCTGGAGGGCGCGCCGAGGGTGCTGGCGCTCGGCGCCACCGCACCAATCACCGTCCGCCTTCGCAACCACGGGCCCGACCCTGCGGGGTCCGCGCGCGTGTCGCTGAGCGGGCGTCTGCTCGACCTGGCTCCAGCGCTGGTCGGACCGGGGAGCGCGCTGACCGGCTCCTGGAGGGTCGGCACGCTCGCCGCAGGCACGCAGACGACGCTCACGCTCAACGCCACCGCCCTCGCCCCCGGCACGGCCGTCCTGAGCGCCGAGGTGGCCGGCCAGAGCGAGCGGGACCCGGATTCCATCCCGTCGAACGACGCTCCCGGCGAGGACGACCAGGCCGGCGCGCAGATCGCGGTGCCGTCCCTCCCGCCGGCGCCGCCGCCGGCCGACAGGGTGAGCGCCGACCGGCTGACCCTGAAGCTCGCGAGCCGGCGCCTTCGCCGTGCCCCGTATCGCGTCAGGCTCAGCGGGCGGCTCATCGCCACTGCCGTCAGCCCGCGCACGGGCTGCACCGGCTCCGTCTCCGTGAGTGCCAGGCGCGCGTCGCGCCGGCTCGCCACGGTCACGACGCCGCTGAGCCTGCGCGACGGCGTCTGCGAATACCGCGCCGTGCTCACGGTCGCCCGGCTTCCGCGACGCCCGGCGAGCAAGGTCACGCTGACCGCGCGCTTCAAGGGCAACATGAGCGTGCTCCCCGCCGGCTCGCCGGCGTCACCGCTCACAATCGGCTGATCAGCGGCCGAAGGACCTCAGCCCGCCGCGCCGGCCTCGCCGAGCGTCACCGGCACCCGCCCGCGGGCGCGGGTGAGCACGCGCTCGACCGCAGCGACCTGGCGCGGGCGGTCGAGGTCCGCGGGGCGCAGGTCGAGGCGCAGCACGCGGCCCGCGGTCGCCGCGCGCAGGCGCGTGCGCAGCGGGGTGAGGGGCTGGTGGGTGCGCGGCGCCGGTACCGGGAAGACGGCGGGCGAGGTCGCCAGGCCGGCCGCCGGGCCCCCGGGGCGGTAGATCCGGTCGGCGCCGGCCCACCAGGCGAAGCGGCGCGTCAGCACCGCGTGCAGCGCCGGCGTGTAGGCGTAGCCGGGCGCGACGAAGCCGGCGGGCTCGAGCCCCGCCAGGCGCAGGATCCGCCAGCCGGACTCGACCGCGCGGCGCGTGTCCTCGGCGCCGAGCGTCGCGAACTCGGCGTCCGGCCGGCACGGGCGCGTGAGCGGCCGCCGCGGGGACCAGGACGGGCGCGCGGCGCAGCGGTCGCGCAGGCCGTGCTGGGCGATCGCGTCGCCCGCGCGGCGGCGCTCGTCGAGCCAGGCCACGAGCGGCTCGCTGCGGTCCTGGAGCGGGTGCAGGTCGGGGGCGGGCACGACGAGCAGCGTGAGGCGGCCGATGCCCTGGTCGGCGAGCCAGTCGCGGATCAGCGCGACGCGCTCGAAGGTCGCCGGCTCCACGTCGTGGAGGGCGACGGCGATCTCGCGGCGATCGGTCCTCATGCCGCGCGCTCCGCCTGCCCGGCCTCGGCGGCGCCGGGCGCGAGCGCGCGGCGGTAGCCCGTGGCGAGGCGCTCGAGCGAGGCCTCCCAGGTTCGCTCCCGCGCCGCGGCGCGGGCCGCGCGGCCGAGCCGGGCGCGCTGCAGCGGCGCGGCGGCGAGCGCGACCAGCGCGTCGGCGAGCGCCGGTGCCTCGGCCGAGCGCAGCAGCCCGGTCCGCCCGTCGTCGACGATCCCGCGCGGACCACCCTCGTCGACCGCGACGACGGCCAGCCCCGAGGCCTGCGCCTCGAGCAGCACCTGGCCGAAGGTGTCGGTGCGGCTGGCGAAGAGGAAGAGGTCGGCGGAGGCGTACGCCCGCGCGAGCGCGTCGCCCTCGAGCCAGCCGAGGAACGTCGCCCGCGCGCCGAGACGCTCGCGCAGCAGCGCCTCCTCCGGGCCGCCGCCGGCCAGGCACAGGTGCAGCCTGCGGTCGCGGGCGTGCGCGGCCAGGAAGGCGTCGGCCAGCAGCGGCGCGCCCTTCTCGCGGGTGAGGCGGCCGGCGTAGAGGACGTTCACGGGGCCGGGCAGCAGGCCCGGCTGCCGGCGGGCCGGGTCGAAGCGCGCGAGGTCGACCCCGCGATCCCAGCGGCCGACCGCCGCGGGATCGACGCCGAGGTCCATGAGCGCCGCGTCGGACGCCGCGCTCGGCGAGAGCACCACGTCGCAGGCCCCGTAGAAGGCGGCGAGCGCGGCGCGCATGCCGGCCGCGATGCGCGGGTCCGGCGCACGGACGCCGGCGTAGGCCGCCAGCTCGGTGTGGTAGCTGCCGACGAGCGGCAGGCCGAGCAGCCGCGCGACGGCCAGCGCGGCGACGCCGGACGGCCCGGGCGAGCACAGGTGGACGAGGTCGTAGCGGCCGTCGGCGAGTGCCTCGGTCAGCGCGGGCAGGGCCGGCACGCCGACCTGCAGGCCCGTGTAGAACGGGATGTCGATCTCGCGGACCGCCGGCAGGCGCCGGTCGACGTTCGGGTCGGTGCCGACCACCTCGACGTCGAAGCCCGGTACCCCGCGCTCGCGCAGCTCGTCGAGCGTGTGGGTGACCCCGTGCATCCCGCCGACACCGTCGGCGACGAGCGCGACCCGCGGCGGTTCGGTCCC
>JALOLQ010000136.1 GCA_025455895.1 Solirubrobacteraceae bacterium | reverse complement strand
CCTCCGCGAACGCGGCGGCCGCGGCCTCCAGGGTGCGCTCGACGTGCTCGGCGGTGTGCGCGAGCGAGGGGAACCAGGCCTCGAACTGCGAGGGCGGCGGGTACACGCCGCGGGCGAGCAGCGCGCGGCACCAGGCCGCGTGGCGCTCGGTGTCGCACGCGCGCGCGTCGTCGTAGTCGTGGACCGGGGCGTCCCGGAAGAAGACGGTGAGCAGCCCGGTCGTGCTCACGACCTGCACGGGGACGTGCGGCGCGGCGGCCTCCCGCAGCCCGTCGGCGAGCGCGGCGGTCGTCGCGTGCAGGCGCAGGTAGGACTGCTCGTCGAGCTGGGCGAACGTCGCGAGCGCGGCGGCCACCGCGAGCGGGTTCCCGCTCAGCGTCCCCGCCTGGTAGACGTCGCCCGCCGGAGCGATCCGCTCCATGAGCTCCGCCGGACCGCCGTAGGCCGCGGCCGGCAGGCCGCCGCCGACGATCTTCCCGAGCGCGGTGAGGTCGGGGGTGACGCCGGTGAGCTCCTGCGCGCCTCCGGGCGCGACGCGGAAGCCGCTGATCACCTCGTCGAAGACGAGCAGCGCGCCGTTGGCGGTCGCCTGCTCGCGCAGCAGCTCGAGGAACCCCTCGCGCGGCGGCACGAGCCCCATGTTCGCCGGGTAGGGCTCGGCGAGGATCGCGGCGAACTCGTGGTCGGCGACGGCGCGCGCGAGCGCCTCGGGGTCGTTCCACCCGATCACGACCGTGTTGGCCGTGGCCGCCGCGGGGACGCCCGGGCTCGCGGGGATCGCCGCCGTCGCCAGGCCGCTGCCGGCCTCGGCGAGCAGGCCGTCGAGGTGCCCGTGGTAGGCGCCGGCGAACTTCAGCAGCTTCTCGCGGCCGGTCGCCGCGCGGGCGAGCCGGATCGCGCTCATCGCCGCCTCGGTGCCGCTGCTCGTCATGCGCGCCATCTCGATGCCCGGCACGCGGCGCGTGATCTCCTCCGCGAGGTCGACCTCGCCGGCGGTCGGCGCGCCGAACGTCGTGCCGTCGGCCGCGGCCGCCTGGATCGCCTCGACCACGGCGGGGTGCGCGTGGCCGAGGATCAGCGGGCCCCACGAGCAGACGTAGTCGACGTACGTGTTCCCGTCGACGTCGAGCAGCTCGGCGCCCTCGCCGCGGTGGATGAACAGCGGGTCGCGCCCGATCGAGCGCATCGCCCGCACCGGCGAGTTGACGCCGCCGGGGAGGTAGCGCAGCGCCCGGGCGTAGAGCTCCTCGGAGCGCGTGTCGCGCAGCGAGACGCTCACGCCGCGCCCGCGTGCTCGCGCTCCCAGGCGCGGAAGTCGTCGGTGAAGTAGAGCAGCCGGATCTTCTTGAACTCGGTGCTCGAGTAGAGCGTCGCGCGGTCCTCGATCTCGGGGAACTCGGCGGCGATCGCGTCGAGGATCGCGTCGCACTCCTCCTTCGAGCGCCCGTGGGCCATCGTGAAGATCTGGTACGGCCAGTCCTGGTAGGTCGGCCGCTGGTAGCAGTGGGAGATCCCGCGGAACGCCGCCATCCGCGGGCCGAGCTCGAGGATCCGGTCCTCCGGCACCTGCCAGACGCCCATGCCGTTGGCCGAGAAGCCGGCGCGGCGGTGGAAGAGGATCGCGGCGACGCGGCGCAGCAGCCCGCGCTCCTGCATCCCCTCGAGGTGCGCGAGCAGCTCCTCGGGCGTGACGCCCAGCTCGGCGGCGGCCGGCGCCCACGGCTCCGGCGTGACCGGCAGGTCGCCCTGGGTCGCCCGGATCACGGCGCGGTCGAACTCGTCGAACTCCTGCTTGTCCAGCTCGGGGGGCGCCTCGGCGACCCCGGCGCTGGCGAGCGCCTTCGTGTCGCCCTCCATCTCGAGGTCCATGCGGATCTTGAAGAGCTTCAGCGTCGGCAGCTGGCGGATCGACTCCGCGCCCGTCAGCTCCTGGAGCACGTCGAGCGTGCCCTGGAGCCCGAGCGCCGAGTCCTCCTCGACGGCCAGCGTGAACCACATGTTGAACTCGTGGTTGCGCAGGTAGTTGTGCGAGACGCCCGGGTGCGAGTTGATGATCTTCGCCGCACGCCAGGGGTGCTCGGGATCGACCTTCGCGGCGACGAGCATCGAGTCGTAGCCGAGCGCGCGCGTGTCGTAGATCGGGGTGATCTGGCGGATGATCCGGTCGTGCAGCAGGCGCTCGAGGTCGGCGAGCACCTGCTCCTCGGCGATCCCCGCCTCGGCCGCGACCGCGGCGTACGGGCGCGGCACGAGCGGGAAGCTGCCCTGCATGAGGTTCAGCAGGCGCCGGTCGGCCTCGCTGAGCGGGACGGCGGCGCCCTCCTTGCGGCTGCGGATCTTCGGGGTGGCGGTCACGTCCTGAGCCATCGTGCGGCGTCCTTCGCGTGGTAGCTGATGACGATGCCGGCGCCGGCGCGCCGGATCGCGGTGAGCGTCTCGAGGACCGTCGCCCGCTCGTCGAGCAGGCCGTCCCGGGCGGCGGCCTTCACCATCGCATACTCGCCGCTCACGTTGTACGCGGCGACCGGCAGCGCGGTGGCATCGGCGACGCGCCGGATCACGTCGAGATAGGCGAGCGCCGGCTTGACCATCACGACGTCGGCGCCCTCCTGCTCGTCGAGCAGGGCCTCGCGCACCGCCTCCGCCGGATTGCCCGGGTCCATCTGGTACCCGCGCCGGTCGCCGAACGCGGGCGCCGACCCGGCGGCCTCGCGGAACGGGCCGTAGTAGGCCGAGGCGAACTTCGCGCTGTAGGCCATGATCGGGACCTCGGGCCGGCCGTCCGCGTCGAGCGCGCTGCGGATCGCCCCCACGCGGCCGTCCATCATGTCGCTCGGCGCGATCACGTCCGCACCGGCGCGCGCCTGGCTCACCGCGGCACGCGCGAGCAGCTCGAGCGTCGCGTCGTTCTCGACCTCGCCGGCGTCGCTGAGCGCGCCGCAGTGCCCGTGGCTCGTGTACTCGCACAGGCACAGGTCGGTGATCACCGCGAGCTCGGGGTGCGCGGCCTTGATCGCGCGCACCGCCTGCTGGACGACGCCGGCGTCGGCCCAGGCGCCCGAGCCCTGCTCGTCCTTCTCCGCGGGGATCCCGAACAGCAGCACGGCCGGGATGCCGAGCTCGACCAGCTCGCCGCACTCGGCGACCGCCCCGGCGACGGACAGGCGCGAGATCCCCGGCATCGCGGCGATCGGCGCAGGCTCGCCGAGGCCCTCCTCGACGAACAGCGGCATCACCAGGTCGCCCGCGTCCAGGCGCGTCTCGCGCACCAGCTCGCGCAGCGCCGGCGTGCGCCGCAGCCGGCGCAGGCGGGTGACGGGGAACGCCATGGCGGGGATGGTATTCGGGCGCGGCCGGCGGGCCGCTACCGCGCCAGGCGGCGCACGCCGAGTCGCGCGATCGCGAAGTAGACGACCGCGAGGATCGCGAGGTGCACGAGCGCGGTGGTGTCCGGCGAGCCGCCCGCGAGCGCCGGCTCGAGCGCGTCGAGCGACGGCTTGGCCGGGAACGCGGCGGAGAGGACGTCGATCGCGGTCGAGATCCCGCCGGACACGGCGTTGTCCGGCACGAGCGCGAGGAACGCCAGCGGCAGCGCCAGCGCGAAGGCCAGCAGCGAGGCGGTCTGCACCTCGCGCGCGAGCACGCCGAGCGCCACCCCGAGCGCCGCGAAGGCCAGGCCGCCGAGCGCGAGCGCGGCGGCCCAGCCGCCGAACGACCGGCCCTCGAGCGGCACGAACAGCGCCACGACGCCGAGCAGGATCAGGGCGACGACGGCCCCGCAGCCGCCGGCGAGCAGGCTCTTCTCGGCCAGCAGGCCCTCCGGGCGCACGAGCCCGCGCACGAGCCGCGCGAACGTGTGCTCCTGGCGCTCGAGCGCGACGAGGCCGGCGCCGAGCAGCAGCGCGACGAGCATCAGCGAGAAGACGGCGGCGATCGCCACGGCGAACGTCTCCAGCGGCGTGTCGCGCCCGGAGACCTCGGTGCGCTCGACGGTCAGCGGCTGAGAGACGGCCTTGACGAGCTGGTTGGAGAAGTCGAGGTTGTCGAGCGCGATCCCGGCGAACTCGGAGACCTCGGCCAGGCCGCGGCGCTCGGAGGTCCCGCGCGGCAGCTCGCGCAGCGCCGCGTCGATCTTGCGCTTGGCCGCGCCGAGCCCCTGGATGTCGAAGCCCACCGGGCCGAGGGCGAGGCGCCCGCCGCGCAGGAGCACCTCGAGGTAGCCGGCGGTGAGCTGGGCGAACTGCGCGGACAGCGCGCGGTTGGCGTCGGCGACGCGCGCGTCGATCACGGTGTCGACGTAGCGGGCCTTGACCGGGTCCGAGTCGTTCGTGATCACCTCGATCTTCGGGGGCTCGGTCCCGAACAGGTTGACCGCGCCCTCGAGCTTCTTGGAGATGTCGTCCGGCAGGATGATCGCGGCGAGCACGTCACCGTCCTCGACGAGCGTCACCGCCTCCTCGCGCGTCTCGACGGGGACGGCGTCGACCGAGCGCTCGAGCTCGCCGAGGAACTTCTCGGTGTCGATCTTCGTGCCCGCCAGCGTCGCCACGCGGTCCCCCGGGGGCGTCTGGTTGACGATCGCGATCTTCGGGTCCTCGGGCCCGCGCGAGAGCGCGAGGCCGATCAGCAGCGCCACGAGCAGCGGGTAGAGGATCAGCACGCCCACGAGCAGCGGCGAGCGCCCGAGGATCCGCAGGTCCTTCTCCAGCAGCGCACCCATCAGTGCCCGCGCTCCTTGAGGAAGCGCACGACGGCCATCTCGAGGTCCTCGCCCGGCTCGCCGTGGCCGGCCGCGCGCAGCTCCTGGGCGGTGCCGTCGAACAGCATCTCGCCGTCGGCGATCACGAGCACGCGGTCGGCGTGGCGCTCGGCCTCGGCCACGTCGTGGGTGGTGAAGAGCACGGCCGCGCCGTCCTGCACGAGACGCTCGGCGACGACCCAGAAGCGCGCCCGCTGGCGCGGGTCGAGCGCCGCCGAGGGCTCGTCGAGGAGCACGACGTCCGGGTTCGAGAGCAGCCCGGTGATGTCGAGCATCCGCGCGACCGCCTCCTGCGGGCGCTCGAGCTTCTCGAGCCGCGCGAACAGGCGCAGGTTCTCCTCGACGGTCAGGCGCGTGTAGACCGACAGGCGCTGCGGCACCCAGCCGACGCCGCCCGGGGGGCGGGTGACCGTGCCGCCGTCGGCCTCCTGGGCGCCCGCGACGATCTCGAGCAGCGTCGTCTTCCCCGCGCCGTTGGGCCCGATGACGGCGAGCACCTCGCCGGAGCGCGCCTCGAAGCTGACGCCGCGCAGGGCCTCCCGCTCGCCGAAGCGCTTGACGATGCCCTCCGCCCGGAGGGCGGGGGCGTGCGGCGGGGAGGCCTCGGCGGACACCGCGCGCACCCTATCCGGCAGGATGCGGCGCATGACGCACCACCCCGGCGGCGCGCCGGCCACCATCCTGTTCGTCGGCGACCTCGTCGGCGGCCTCGGCCGGCGCGCGCTGCTCGGCCTGCTGCCGGCCCTGCGCGAGCGCCACGACCCGACCTTCGTCGTCGTCAACGGCGAGAACGTGGCCGGCGGCCTGGGGATCACGCCGAAGCTCGCCGACGAGCTGTTCGCCGCCGGCGTGGACGTCATCACGCTCGGCAACCACGCCTACCACCGCCGCGAGATCCTGCCCTACCTCGACGCGCACGAGCCGATCCTGCGCCCGGCGAACTACCTGCACGCCCAGCCCGGGCACGGCTCGTGCATCGTCGAGCGCGGCGGCGTGCGCCTCGGCGTCGTCAACCTCTCGGGCAACGTCTTCCTGCGCGCGGGGCGCCCGGCGTTCCCCGAGGCCGAGGCGCTCGTCGAGCGCCTCGCCGGCCGCTGCGACCACATGCTCGTCGACATGCACGCGGAGGCGACGAGCGAGAAGGTCGCGATGGGCTGGCACCTCGACGGACGCGTGACCGCGGTCGTCGGCACGCACACCCACGTGCCGACCGCGGACGCGCGCGTGCTCCCCGGCGGGACGGCCTACATCACCGACGTCGGGATGACCGGGCCGCGCGGCGGCGTGATCGGCGT
Organism: Solirubrobacteraceae bacterium; assembly: GCA_025455895.1. GTDB lineage: Bacteria > Actinomycetota > Thermoleophilia > Solirubrobacterales > Solirubrobacteraceae > F1-60-MAGs163. The sequence continues at coordinate 966 of JALOLQ010000136.1, read as the reverse complement.
GAAGAAGGAGCAGGCGATCGAGTCGCTGCTCACGCAGATGCACGTGCGCTTCGACACCTCCGAGGACGACCCGTGGCTCAACGCCGTCGTCATCCGCTGCTCGGCACCGCTGCGGGCGGACGCGATCGAGCAGGTGCTCGAGCCGTACCGCCCGGCGCCGGCCTGAGCGCGGCCGCGGGCGCGGGGGCGGCGGCCGGGGCGGGCAGCCGCGCGAGCAGGGCGATCAGCGCGAGCGGGGCGACCCAGACGAGGTACGTGTAGAACCAGTACGTGGTCGCCAGCTGGAGGCCGGCGAGGATCGCGCCGGCCAGCGCCGCCAGGCCGACGACGTCGTCGCGGCGCGGCACGAAGGCCACGGCCACGGCGAAGACCACCACGGCGACCTGCACGACCCGCTGGGCGATCTCCCACCCGCCGCCGTAGAAGCCCCAGAGCGAGAACGGCGCGTCGCGGCCGAACTGGAAGCCGATCGTGCGGTCGAGCACGACGCCCGGGTCGTGTTCGAGCAGCACCAGCGCGGCGGCGGCTCCCGCGACCGCCGCAGCGCCGAGCGTGAAGCGCCCGAGCGCCCGGCCGGGCCGGCGCCCGAGCGCGTGCCCGGCCATCAGCGGCAGCAGCGCCAGCGGCGCGAACTTCGTCAGCCCGGCGGCCATCGAGAACGCGCCGCGCGCCGCCGGCCGGCCGTGGGCCCAGATCGCGGCGAGCACGAGCGCGGCGGGCAGCGCGTCGTTGACGCCCGAGTTCGTCGCGTAGATCGTGAACGGGTAGCTCACCCACGCGTAGACGAGCACGACCCCGAGCGCCGTGCCGCGCAGGCGCCGGCCGATGAGGAACAGCAGCAGGATGCAGGCGGCGTCGAAGACCGCCGCCGCCGCGTGCGCGGCGGGCAGATTGTCCCAGCGCCCGCTCCAGGGCCAGATCAGCTCGAACGGGACGTAGGCGAGATACAGCAGCGGCCCGTACGTG
>JALOLQ010000004.1 GCA_025455895.1 Solirubrobacteraceae bacterium | reverse complement strand
CTCGCGACGCTCGAGGTGTTCGCCGCGGTCGCCCGGGCGCTCGGGCACGGGGCCCGGGCGCCCGGGGCGGCGGTCGCCGGAGGGGCGGGGGCGTAGGCCGCGGCTCAGACCCCCGCGGGCACCGGCGCCTCCACGGGGCCGGAGTACACCTCGAAGAAGCGCGCCATCATCGCCGCGGGCACGGCGAGGTTCGCGTCGTGGTCGGAGCGGATGCAGACGAGGCTCGGGCCGTCGTGCGCCCGGGCGCGGCGCAGCGCGGCGTCGAGGTCCTCGATGCGGTCGACGTACTCGCCGTGACAGCCGAGCCCCTGCGCCACGAGGTCCCAGCGGATCTCGCCCTGGGCGGTCCCGAACGTGCGCCCGAAGTGCTCGAGCTCGTTGGGCTCCTCCATCGTCCACGTGCCCTCGGCGAAGACGATCGTCGTGATCGCCAGGCCCTCGCGGGTGGCGGTCTGCATCTCCATGATGTTGAAGCCCGCCGCGCCGTCACCGGTGACGCAGACGACCTCGCGGTCCGGCGCGCCGAGCTTCGCCCCGATCGCCGAGGGGATGCCGGTCCCGAGCATGCCGAGCTCGAGGATCGAGTGGTACGAGTGCGGGCGCGTCGGCGGGAGCACCGAGTAGGCCCACAGCGAGGTGTTGCCGCCGTCGACGGTGTACACGGCGTCCTCGCCGAAGACCGCGCCGATCGCGCCGAGGGCGTGGGCCGGGTGGATGCCCGGGCCCGACCACTCGAGGATCGGCGTGGCCAGCGTGAGCCTGTCCTGCTCGTCCAGCGCGCGGTAGCGCGCGAGAGCCTCCGCGTCGGCGCCGCGGACGTCGGCGTCGCGCAGCCGCTCGAGCAGGCCGGTGAGCGCGTCGTGCAGCTCGCCGACGATCCCGAGCGTGATCGGCCGCGTGACGCCGATGTTGCGCGGGTCGAGGTCGATCTGGATCAGGCGCTGCCCGGCCGGGTCGCCCCAGTACTTGTCGAACGGCACGTCGAGGTTGCCCATCCGCGAGCCGAGCACGAGCAGCACGTCCGCCTCGCTGCGCGCGGCGTCGCCCGCGGGGCCGAAGCCGAAGAGCGCGTTGGGGTGGTCGCTGCGCAGCGCCGCGCGGCCGGCCATGGTCGTCATCGCCGGGCACCCGAGGCGCTCGACGAGCGCCGCCACCAGCTCCTGCGCGCCCGCGCGGTCCACGCCGGTGCCGGCGATCACCACCGGCCGCTCGGCGCCCGCCAGCAGCGCGGCCGCCTCGTCGAGCTGGGCCGCCGAGGCGCGCGGGGCGGGCGCGCGCGACGCGGCGGGCGGGAGGATCGGCGCGTCGCCCGCGTCGCCCTCGGCGTAGACCAGCGGCGCGGGCAGGTCGAGGTGCACGGGGCCGGGGCGCCCGTTCCACATCTCGCGGAAGGCGATCCGCAGCAGCTCGGGCATCCGCCCCCACTCGAGCGCGGCGCCGCCCCACTTCACCGCCGGGCGGAAGAGCTCGACCTGGTCCTGGCCCTGGAAGGTGGCGGGCGTCGAGGGGTAGACGATCCCCAGCCGGTGCTGCGAGGTGATCGCCAGCAGCGGGACCCCCTCGTGCAGCGCGGTGACGACGCCGGGCAGGAGGTTCGCCGAGCCCGGCCCGGGGTTGCCGAGCACCGCGGCGACCTTGCCGGTGGTCTTGTAGAGGCCCTCGGCCATGTGCGCGGCGGCGGCCTCGTGGCGGATCGGGACGAGCCGGATCCCGTGGTCCTCGAGCACCGCGAGCAGCGGGTCGATCTCGGGCGAGGGAAGCCCGAACAGGAACTCGATGCCCTCCGCCTGCAGGGCGCGGGCGAACAGCTCGCCGCCGGTGATCTCGGTCATGGTGCCTCCAGGGCTCACGCGGGTAAAAACGAAACGCAACTCGCGTTATAGTTCACCAAGGCGGGCCGCGTCAAGGGCCGGCGGCCAGCCGCTCGAGATACGCGACGAGCGCCTCGCGCCCGTGGGACGAACGCGCTCTCCGGCACCTGCGGGCCGATCAGGCCGGCCGCCCGGGCGGTCGCTCGGAGGCGCCCCGCGAGCGCGCGGTTGCGGGCGTGGACCTCGGCGACCACCCCGGGGGAGATGCGCCCGCCGAACCAGAGCCGGACGAAGGCGGGGTGGGCCTCGTAGTAGTCGACGTGCAGGTCCAGCGCGCGGGTGACGACGTCGCGGATCGACGTCACCTCCCAGGTGGCCTCGAGCTCCTCGGCGTGGCGGTCGAGCGCCGCGAGCCCGGTGCTCAGCAGGCGGTCGAGGATCTCGTCGCGGTCGGCGAAGAAGCGGTAGAGCGACGGCGCGGACACGCCGGCGCGCGCGGCGATCGCCCGGGTGGTCGCGGCGTCGGCCCCGGACTCGCCGACGATCGCCTCGGCCGCGTCGAGGATCCGCTGCACCGTGCGGCGGCTGCGCGCCTGGGTCGGGGTCCGCCGGGTGCTTGACATCGGGCCCATCGGCGAACTATAACGCGAGTCGCGTTTCGTTCGGCTCGGCGGGACGCCCACCGATCCTCAGCGGGCCCAGGAGGCGCAGCGCATGACCGACCTCACCGGCCGGATCGCCGTCATCACCGGTGCCGGATCCGGGATCGGCCGCTCGACGGCGCTGCTGCTCGCGCGGCACGGCGCGCGCGTCCATGCTGCGGACCTGCACGCCGCGAGCGCCGAGGCGGTGGCCGCCGAGATCGCCGGGGCGGGCGGCCGGGCGGCCGCGCACGCGCTCGACGTGGCCGATCCCGAGGCCGTCGAGGCGCTGGCGGCGAGCGTCTTCGCCGTCGACGGGCGCGTCGACGTGCTGCACAACAACGCCGGGATCGGCCACGCCGGGAACGTCGAGGCCACGACGGTCGAGGACTGGCAGCGCGTGATCGGCGTGAACCTGCTCGGCGTGGCCTACGGGGTCCAGGCGTTCGTCCCGCGGATGCTCGAGCAGGGCGCCCCGGCCTCGGTGATCAACACCGCGTCGCAGGCGGGGCTCGTGCCGGCGGCGAAGATGGCGCCCTACTGCGCCTCGAAGTACGGCGTGGTCGGGCTGTCCGAGGCGCTCAACGCCGAGCTGTCCGGCCGCGGGATCCACGTCAGCGCGATCTGCCCGGGCATCATCGACACGCCGATCGTCGCCAACGGCATCATGCGCGGGGACGTCGCCGCGCTGCACGCGAAGGCCGTGCGCTTCTACGCGCGCCGCGGCGCCTCGCCCGACGAGGTCGCCGAGGCGGTGCTGCGCACCGTCGAGCGGCACACGATGATCGTCCCGGTCCCGCGCCGCCAGGTCACCGCGCCGTACCTGCTGCACCGGCTCTCGCCGCGGCTGATCCAGCCGCTCGCGCGCAACATGGAGCGGATCCTGAGCCGGGGCTGAGGCGCCGTCGCGGTGGCGCGCCGCTGATGCGTGTGGTGTGATCCGCGGATGATCCGGCGGGTGGACACGACGGCGTCGCTTCTGGTGGTCCTCGCGCTGGGCGCGGTCCTGGCCCTCGCCGGGTGGGGCGTCTCGGCGCCGGTCGCGCAGGCCGCGGGCACCGACGTCACCTACAGCCCGTCCGACGCCGCGGTCGCGAACGCCGGGGCGCTCGAGGACGCCACCGCCGCGCTCGAGAGCCAGACGTGCCCCAAGCCGAACGCCGCTCGCGGCGCGAAGGGCCGCGCCGCCGCGATCGCCGCCGGGTGGAAGGCCGCCACGGCGATCACCGGCGGCGGCGCGCCGGGCCGAAGCCTGGCGGCGGCGCGCAGGACGAAGGGGAAGGCCGCCCTCGCGCGGATCCCCGCGACGGTCGTCGCCGGCGTCGCCGGCGGAAGCCCGCGGGCGGCGCTCGCCGCGAGCCTGCGCGGTGCGGAGCTCGAGCCCGGCAACCAGCGCCATTACGTGAACGCCGCGGTCCTGCTCATGGGCTACGGGCGCCTGCGCGAGGCCGACGGGCTGCTGGGCGTGGCCGCGAAGCTCAAGAGCCCGGCCGGCGCGCCGTTCGACCTGCGGGCGAGCGCGGTGCTGAAGGCCGCGCAGGGCGAGCTGGCGCTCGCCACGGGGCGCTTCGCCGCCGCGGAGTCCGCCTACCGCGCGGCCGCCAAGGCGGCGCCGCTGATGGCGGAGGCGCGGCTCGGCGTCGCCTTCGCCCTGCGCTGCCGGGGCAAGCTCACGCCGGCCGTCCGCTGGAAGCTGCGCGGCGACCGGCGCACGGACGCGACGAAGCCCGGCGACCCGGCCGACCCCGAGCCCGAGGTGCTCGTCGAGCCGCTGGGCGACGCCGACCTCGTCCACGGCCGCGACCTCGCGTCGTTCGGCACGTTCAAGCGACCCGCCAACGCCGCCGAGGGCGCCGCCGCTCGGGACGAGTACCGCGAGGCCTACGAGGGGCCGGCGGCGCGCGCGCGGTTCAACCAGCTGCTCGCCGAGGAGAACGCGCTGCCGTTCAGCTCCAGCCGTGCCGTGCGGCGCTGGATCGGGTTCGTCAGCGAGCGCCTGGATCGCGACCCCAAGCTCCAGGAGTTCCGGGCCCGGGGCACCGCCCTGAGCGCCGAGTGGAATGAGCGCACGGGCAAGATCGAGAACGCGCCGCAGTGCTACATCACCGATCAGCACGACCAGCTGTTCGACTTCCATCGCCGGCACCTGGAGTGGGCGGAGGCCTACGCGCGGTACCACCACCGCCTGCTGACCTCGCTCGCCGCGCAGGTCGGTGACCCGGTCTACGCCAAGCGGCTGAACATCAACGCCGACCAGCTGTCCGACACGCTCTACACGGGCGTGCTGCAGCTCGTCTACTACACGGTGAGGAGCGAGAAGTCCGAAGGCGCCGACCGCCCGCCCGAGCAGGACTTCCCGTCCCCGTGCTACCGGGGCGCTCCGGGCGGTGCCGGGAGCGGCGAGAACCGCCGCGACGACTCCAGCCCGAGCACCGACCCGTGCAGCGCCGTCAAGGCGGTCCGCACGAAGATCAAGCTCGGCTCGTCGGTGAGCGCCGAGTTCGGCTGCGAGGGCGGCAAGGTCGAGGTCGTGCCGGTCAAGTGGGGCATCGACCAGGCGTACGTCGGCATGTTCGGCGAGGCCGGGGTCAAGTGGAAGAACGGGGATGTCACCGCCGTGACCGGCGTGAAGGCGTCGGTCGGCACCGGGGGGCTCCCGGGCCTCCCGGAGGTCGGCGTCAGCGGCAAGGTCGGTGCCTACGTCACGGCCGGCAAGGGCAAGGGCCTGCCCGAGTTCGGCGGCGGCAGCAAGGACACCTACACCGTCAAGGACTACGGGATCCGCATCCAGAGCACCGCGGAGATCCCGCTCGGCAAGGCCGGCGCGTTCACGACGATCACGAAGTTCGACGACAAGGTCGACATCTCGATGGTCGGCGTCTGGTTCGCGCAGGAGTAGCCCCCGGGTCGATCCGTAGTGCGCCCTGATGCGCCGGCCCGGCGCCCCGGGGATCGTGGATCCATGAGCGCCGCGGGGTCGTCCCCGCTGATCGAGCTGGCCGGGGTCGAGAAGACCTACCGGATCGGGCAGGTCGAGTCCCGCGCGCTGCGGGGCGTGGACCTCGCGATCGGTGCCGGCGAGATGGTGGCCGTGGTGGGGCCCTCGGGGAGCGGCAAGTCCACCGTGCTCAACATGATCACGGGGATCGACCGTCCGACCGCGGGCACCGTGCGCTTCGACGGGCGGTCGCTCGGGGAGCTCGGCGAGGAGGAGCTGGCGGTCTGGCGCGGGGCGAACGTCGGGATCATCTTCCAGTTCTTCCAGCTGCTCCCGACGCTCAACGCGCTCGAGAACGCGGTCCTCCCGCTCGACTTCCTGCGCCGCGGCCCGCGGCGCGAGCGCTACGCCGTCGCGCGGCGCAACCTCGAGCTCGTCGGGCTCGCCGACAAGGCCGAGCACCTGCCGGCCGAGCTCTCCGGCGGCGAGCAGCAGCGCGTGGCGATCGCCCGCTCGCTCGCGGCCGACCCGCGGCTGATCGTGGGCGACGAGCCGACCGGCAACCTCGACACCGTCACCGCGGCCGAGATGTTCGAGCTGCTCGAGCGGCTCAACGGCGAGGGCAAGACGATCCTCTTCGTCACCCACGATCGCGAGCTCGCGGCCCGCGCGCAGCGGATCGTGGAGATCCGCGACGGCCGCGTGGTGGGCGGCTGAGGGCGGGCATGCTGCCGGCCACGCTGCGCGCGTCGATCACCGACCTGTCGCGGCGCCGCGCGCGCACGGCGTTCAGCGTGCTGACGCTCGCGCTCGCGGTGGCGAGCATCTCGTTCCTGGCGATCCCGCCGCTCATCGACCGGGCGATGCAGGACGAGGTCCGCGCCGGGCGCCTGGCGGACGTGACGATCCCGCTGCGGCCGGTGGAGCTCGGCGAGGCGGAGCTCCGGCGGCTCGCCGCGATCCCGAACGTCGCCGCCGTCGAGCCGCGCTCGAGCGCCGACGTGCGGGTGCTCGTCGGCGCGCGCCGGGCGCCCGCGCGGATCGTCGGCGTGCGCGACTTCACGCGCCGCGGCGTCGACGTCGTCCGGCTCGAATCGGGGAGCTTCCCGGGGCCCGGTGAGCTGCTCGCCGACGTGCAGGACGCGAACACCGGCGTCTACGACGGCGCCGCCGGGGACACGCTGACCGTGCTCGGCCCCGGGCGGGAGCGCGTGCGCTTCACCGTCAGCGGGCGCGGGCGCACGCTGCCGGGCGGGGAGCAGGTCCAGGACGAGAACGTGATCGTGCTCTACGCGCCCGCGAGCACCGTCGCGGCGCTCAGCGGCGAGCGCGGCGCCGGCGCGCTCGCGCTGCGCCTGGAGGACGCGAGCCCGAAGCGGGCGGCGGCGACGGTCGCCGCCGTGCGCCGCGGCCTGGAGGCGGTGCCGGGGTTCGCGGGCTTCTCGAACCTGCCCGAGGTCCGGGCGCCCGGCGACTGGCCGGGCCGCTCGGACACCGAGCAGTTCGGCCGCCTGCTGACCGTGATCACGCTCCTGGCGCTGCTCTCGGCGATGGTCCTGATCTCGAACACGATGAGCACGCTCGTGGCCGAGCAGACCCGGGAGATCGCCGTGATGCGCGCGGTCGGCGCGCGCCGCCGCCAGGTCGCGCTGATCTACACGCGCACGGCGCTGCTGCTCGGGGTCCTCGGGGCGCTCGCCGGGACGCTGCTCGGGATCGGGCTCGCGAACCTGCTCGCGCGCTCGTTCGGCCGGCAGTTCTGGGCGATCGACGTCGGCTTCGGCGTGGCTCCGGGCGTCGTGCTCGTCAGCATCGCCGCCGGGCTGCTGGCTCCGCCGCTCGCCGCGCTCCCGGCGATCCGCCGCGGCCTGCACGTCGACCTGCGCGAGGCGCTGGAGGCGAGCGGCTCGGCGGTCGGCGGGCAGGGCGCGGCCGACCGCGCGCTGCGCCGCATCGCCTTCCTGCCGCCGGCGATGCAGCTCGGGCTGCGCAACGCCGGGCGGCGCAAGCGCCGCAGCCTGGCCACCGCCGCGATCGTCGCGCTCGCGGTGGCCAACCTGCTCGCCACGCTCGCGCTGGCGCGCGCGGCGACCGAGGGCACGCGCACGTCCTGGGGCGACCACCTCGAGGACGTCCAGGTCTCGACCGGCGGCACGCTCTTCGACGCGCGGGCGGCCCGCGCGCTGCGCGCGACGCCGGGGGTCGCCGAGGCCGAGCCGGTCCTGAAGAACGCCGTCGAGCTCGGCGGACGCGAGGCGTTCGCATGGGGCGTCGAGCGCGAGCCGCTGCTGCGCTACCGGCTGGCCGGCGGGCGCTGGTTCACCGCGGCCGAGGAGCGCGGCCGGGAGCCGGTCGCCGTGATCGAGCGCAACCTCGCGCAGCTCGAGGGGATCGCGATCGGTGACGCGGTGACGCTCGCGACGGCCGCCGGCGACGCCCGCTTCCGGATCATCGGGACGGCGAAGAACCAGCAGGAGGACGGGACCGCGCTCTACGTCCCGCTCAGCACGGCGCGGGCGCTGCTCGGCCAGCCGGCGGGCGCGAGCACGTACTGGCTGCGGACGACCTCCCGCGACGAGGCGCAGGTGGACCGCACGACGGCGCTCGTCGAGGACCGCCTCGCCGCGCTCGGGTACGAGGTCGGCAGCGAGATCCGCTACGTCGCCGAGCGGGACGAGATCGCCGCCAACCGCTCGCTGACGACGACGATCGCGGTGCTCGGCTTCGTGATCGTGGCGATGAGCATGGTCGGCCTGGCGAACGCGATCACGACGAACGTGCTCGAGCGCACGCGCGAGATCGGCGTCCTGCGCAGCATCGGCGCGCGCGCCCGGGACGTGCGGCGGATCTTCACCACCGAGGGCGTCGCGCTCGCGCTCACCGGCTGGCTGCTGGGCATCCCGCTCGGCTACCTGCTCACGCGCCTGCTCGTGCGCCTCGTGTGGGAGATCGTCGACGTGCGGATCCCGGTCGTCTTCCCGCCCGCGAACGTGCTGATCGCGCTCGCCGGGACGCTCGTGCTCGCGCTGCTCGTGCTCGCGCTGCCCGTGCGCCGCGCGGTGCGGTTCCGCCCCGGGGAGGCGCTGCGGTACTCCTAGCGGGAGGGTCTTCCCGGGTCCGCGGCGGTCGGGTACGGTCGCGTCATGTCCGACGACGACCTCTTCGGCGCCGAGCACGTTCGCGTCTACCGGGAGACCGGCGGTGAGCGCGGCTACCACTGGCGCGGCACCACGATCCTGCTCCTCACGACGACCGGGCGCCGCTCGGGCGAGCCGCGCACGACGCCGCTGATCCATCGCGTCGACGACGGCCGCTGGGTGATCGTCGCCTCGAAGGGCGGCACGCCCGAGCACCCGGCGTGGTTCCTGAACCTCGAGGCCGATCCGGAGGCGACGATCCAGGTGCAGGCCGAGGAGATCCCGGTCCGGATGTCGGTCGCCGAGGGCGAGGAGCGCTCGCGGCTGTGGCGGCTCATGGCCGAGGTGTGGCCGGACTACGACGCCTACCAGGAGCGCACCGAGCGCGAGATCCCGATCGTCCTGCTGGAGCGCCGCTGAGCCCGGCCGGGGGTTCCCGGCCGCCTCACCCCAGCTCGAGCGTGGTGACGCCGAAGACCCGCCCGGTGTCCTCCGGGATCCGTCCCGCGCGGTACATGCGTGCGGTCTCGAAGACCGGCTCCGCCGCGCGCCCGGCCAGCAGCGCCGGCGCGCCGGGGTTGGCCTCGGGCGTGTCGAGGAACACCTCGGTCCCCGCGCCGGCGGTGGCCAGCAGCCCGTCGAGCAGCGCGGTCGCCGTGGCCGCGTCGTCGGCGAACAGCGGCCCGATCTTCCACCCCGTGCGGCAGGGCCGCAGCACGCCGTAGCCGGTGATCGCCTCGCCGCGCACCGCCGCGAGCGCGCAGCCGGGCGGGCGGTCGATCCACGCGCGCAGGAAGCGCTCGCGCGCGTAGCCGGCGACCGCGGTGTCGTACGCGAGCAGCGGCCCGGGGTCGAGCGTCGCCACCTCGACGAGACCCGGGGGTCGCGCGCCCCCGCCGGCGATGCGGCGGCGCACGTTGCGGTGCGCGAGGACGAACCCCCGCCGCTCGTAGGAGGCCTGCTGCTCGAGCACGCCGTCGAGCCCGGTGACCCGGTCCCCCGCCTGCTCGAGCGCGCGGGTGAAGAGCGGGTGGCCGAGCCCCCGGCCGCGCAGGTCCCCGCGCACGAGGTAGTGGCCGATGAACGCGAACGCCTCGCCGTAGCGCGCGCACGAGACCGTCGCCACGATCGCGCCGTCGCGCTCGGTCGCCAGGAACGCGCCGGGATCGGCCGCGAGGAACCGCGCGGCGTCGTCGAGCCCCGGGTTCCAGCCCTCCTCGGCGGCCCAGGTGGTCGCGGTCGTCGCGGCGCGCTCGGCGTCGGTCATCGGGCCCGACGCTACCGGGCACGTCGCCTCATGACCACGGGGTGACGCGGGGCCGCCGATCTGCGAGGATCGCGCGATGCCGCGCCGCCCGTGGGGACGTGCCGTGCTGCTGGCGTCGGCGTTGCTGCTGGCCGCCGCGGTGCCCGCGGGCGCCGACCCGCTCTCGACCGTCGCGGGCACCGGCACCGCCGCCTTCTCCGGCGACGGCGGGCCGGCGGCGAACGCGGCCCTGAACTTCCCGGTGGCCGTCGTGGCGCACCCGGCCGGCGGCTACCTGATCGCCGACCAGGTCAACCACCGCGTGCGCCGGGTCGCCGCCGACGGGACGATCATCACCGTCGCGGGGAACGGCACCGCCGGCTTCTCCGGCGACGGCGGGCCCGCGACGGCCGCGCAGCTCAACGCGCCCTCGGGGCTCGCGGTCGCCGCCGACACCTCGATCCTGATCGCCGACGCGAACAACGACCGCGTCCGCCGCGTCGCGCCCGGCGGGACGATCACCACCGTCGCGGGCGGCGGCGGCGCGCTCGGGGACGGCGGGCCGGCGACGAGCGCCCAGCTGCTGTTCCCGTACGCGATCGCCGTCCAGCCCGACGGCGGGTACCTGATCGCCTCGACCGATCAGCACCGCATCCGCCGCGTCTCCCCGGGGGGCGTGATCACCACCGTGGCCGGCACCGGCGCGGCGGCGTTCTCCGGGGACGGCGGCACGGCCACCGCCGCCGCGCTGAACAAGCCCCAGGACGTCACGGCGACGGCCGACGGCGGCTTCCTCATCGCCGACACGTTCAACGAGCGCGTGCGCAAGGTCAGCGCCGGCGGGACGATCACGACGGTCGCCGGCGACGGGGTCGGCGGCTTCGCGGGCGACGGCGGGCCGGCGACGGCGGCGCGGCTCTCGCGGCCGATCCATCTCGCCGCCACGGCCGACGGCTTCCTCGTCGCCGACCAGCTCAACCACCGCGTCCGCCGCGTCGCGGGCGCCACGATCACGACCGTCGCCGGCGACGGCACGGCCGCCTTCCTCGACGCCGCCGACGCGCGCTCCGGGCGCCTGGACCGCCCCGCCGGCGTGGCCGTCGACGCCGCCGGCGACATCCTGATCGCCGACGCCTTCAACCACCGCATCCGGCGGATCGACGTGCCGGGCCTGGCGCCGCCCGCCCCCGCGCCCGGTCCGCCGCCCCCGCCGCCGCCGTCCGCGGCGTTCACGGCGCCGGCCCGGGCGGCGGCGCTGACGCCCGTCACCCTCGACGCCGGGAACACCACCGGCGCCGTCCGCCTCCAGTGGGACTTCGACTCCAACGGCACCGTCGATCTCACCTCCGCGCCGCGCGACTCGTCCGTGCGCCTCATGGTCCCCGCGGGCAAGCGCCTCGACGTGTCGCTGATCGTCACCGGTGCGTCCGGCGCGACGGACACCGCCCGCAACACGATCCTGCTCGGCGGCTCGCGCCTGCCCTCGGCGGTGACGGCCCGGCTCCCCACCGTGATGACAAGCGGCCCGCCGGCGATCGCCACGGCGACGGCGATCCTCGCCGGCCGCCCCTGCATCGACGGCACCACCGTGGCCTTCCGCCTCGTCGCCGCCCGCGGGTGCTTCACGCGCACCGGCGACCTCGCCGACGTCCCGCGCGCCGAGCGCGCGCTGGGCGCACGGCACTACGAGAACGGCCAGTACGAGGTCCCGAGCGTCGTCGCGAGCCTCTGCGCGCAGGCCGCGCGCGGCGAGCTGCCGCAGGCGCGCTGCGACGAGGCCAGGCGCCTCTTCCGCCGCGAGACCGAGATCCACATCTCCACGCGCCCGATCAGGCTCAACGGCATCACGATCCGCCCGCGCAACGGCACCAGCGTCGTGCTGTTCGCCTCCGCCGAGCGGCTGCTCGCCTCCGATGCGGTGATGACCTGGGGCGGCATGACGGTCAAGCAGGGCGAGATCGACCTCAACCTCGCCAGCCAGGTGAAGGTCATGCAGTCCGCCCAGGCCCGCCGCGACTTCCCGACCGGGCGGGCGGCGCTGCTGACGTTCACCGGCCGGGACCTGGCGAACGTCGCGGGCTTCCAGATCGACGGGGCGGTGAGCCTGGCGATCGGCTCGGACGCCGGCGTGCGCTACTCGGAGGGCTCGCTGAACCTGCGCCTGCCGCGCGCGTTCAGCCTCTTCGGCGGCAACCCGCCGAGCGGCGCCACGACGCTGCGCGCCGACAACGACCGCGAGCCGGACCTCGACAGCCTGCGGATCAGCGTGCCCGAGGCGTACCTCGGGTCGGTGCGCTTCACCGACCTGAGCTTCGAGTATCGCGCGCGCGGCGGGATCGACGGCGACGTCAACCCGGGGACGTCCTGCGACCGCAACGAGTGGAAGGCCCGCGGCAACGTCTTCCTCACCGGCGGCAAGGGCCGCGAGTCCGGTCTGCGGATGACGCCGCCGCCGGCGCAGAACGGCGTCGGCTTCTGCGCCGGGGCGTTCAAGCACGCCGGCGGCGAGTTCTCGTTCCCCGATCCGCGCCCGGTGATCTTCCCGGGCATCACCCTCGACAAGGTGAACTTCGGCCTCCAGCTGAACCCGTTCCTCGTCCGCGGCGGCGCGACGATCAGCGTGCGCGACACCGCCGTCGTCGAGGGAGCGATGCTGCTCACCTTCCCGACCGAGCGCGAGCCGTACGTGCTCACCGCGCGCGATGCGGGGGCGCCGTTCAAGATCCTCGCCGGCCGGCGGTTCACGAGCGCGACGGTCGCCGTGGGCGGCGACGTGCGGGTCAACGTGCCCGCGTTCGGCCAGCTCGGATTCGGCAGCGCCGCGCTCATGTACTCGGCCCCCGGCTACGTCTTCTTCGGAGGCAACGTGCGCCTCGTCGCGCCCGGGCTCGCCGTGACCGGCGGCGTCAGCGGCGAGCTGTCGCTCGAGACGGGGCTCTTCCAGCTCGGCGGCGGCGGCGAGGTGTGCATCGGCATCAACCTCGTGTGCCTCGGCGCCAACGCGAACGTCGGCAGCCGCGGCTTCTCGGCCTGCGCCAGGGCCGGCGGCCTGAGCCCGGGGGCGGGCTACCGCTTCACCGACGGCTACATCGGGATCTGGCCGATCGACGGCTGCAAGCCCAGCCGGTTCTGGATCACCGACGTGCGCAACCCGAACGCGCTGCGCTCGCGCGCCGCGCAGGCCCAGCCGCTGAGCTTCGAGGTCGCCGAGGGCGAGGGCGTCAAGCAGGTCCGGCTCACCGGCGCGCAGGCCTCGCCGAGCGTCACCGTGCGCGGCCCGTCCGGCGCGACGCTGACGGTCGACGACGCCCGGCAGCTCGCCTACTCGGCCAAGCGCACGATCGGCGGCATCCAGGAGCGCGAGGGCAAGCGCACCTTCATCAGCCTCGACGACGGGCCGGGCCGCTACACGGTCACCCCGGATCCGGGCTCGGCGCCGATCACCGAGGTCGCCGAGAGCCGCAAGGGGTTCGACTCCGAGTACGAGGCCCGGGTGCGCGGCCGCGGCGAGCGGCGCACGCTCGAGTACGACCTCGGCGGCAAGGGCACCGGGCAGGAGGTGACGTTCTACGAGGAGGGCCGCGACGTCTTCCAGCGGATCGGGAAGGCCGCCGGCGGCAAGGGCACGCTGAGCTTCACCCCCGCCGAGGGGGAGGCGGTCCGGCGCGTCATCACCGCGGTCGCGACGCTCAACGGCGTGCCGATCCCCGAGCAGCGGCTGGCGACGTTCACCGTCGCGCCCGAGCCGCCGGTCGGCCGCCCGAGCGACGTCGAGGTGCAGCGCCGCGGCAAGGGCCTGGAGGTCGACTGGGACGAAGCCGAGCGCGCGAAGGGCTACGGCGTCGTCGTCCGTCAGGCCGACGGCCGCGTGCGCCGCTACGAGACCGGGGCCGGGACGACGGAGCTGCTGATCGCCGAGGTCGCGCGCCAGTTCGGCGGCACGGTGACGGTCACCGCGCGCGACGACGAGCGCGACTGGAGCCAGGCCGCGCAGAAGGCCACCTACCCGCGGCGCAGCGAGCCGTTCACCGTCGTGCAGACCGATCGCGACAACGCCCAGCGCGACGCGAAGGCGCAGGACGAGCGGCTGCGCGGCCGCCGCAGCGCCGCAGGACGCTGAGCGCGCGCCTCAGCCCCGCGCGCGCAGGTAGATCGCCGCCGCCTCGACCCGGTTGCCGGCGCCGAGCTTGCGCAGGATCCGCTTGACGTGCGACTTGGCGGTGTCCTCGGTGATCACCAGGCGCGCGGCGATCTGGCCGTTCGTCGCGCCTTCGGCGACGAGCGCGAGGACCTCCTGCTCGCGCGGCGTGAGCTGCCCCTCGATCCCGGCCTCGGGCCCGGGGAAGAGCGCCGCCGCGGTGTGGGCCAGCGGGTCCCCGGAGGACGGGCCGGTGGCGAGCTCGACCTGCGCCTCGAGGTGGTCGCCGAGCAGCGCCTCGGTCTGGCCGATCAGCCGCCGCACGTCCTGCGCCTGGCCGCGCAGCCGCTCGAGCAGGCGCATGCGCTCGATGGCGTAGCCGAAGCCCTCGGCGAACGCCCACACGGCGTCGCGGTCCAGTTCGTCGACGCCGTTCGGGTCGCCGGGGCGCTGGACGCCCTTGTCCGCGTGGAGGAAGCCGATCACCCGGCCCTCGGGCATGATCGGCGCGGCGACGTACGCGTGCGTGTCGTAGGGGCGCACCAGCGCCTTGAAGGTCTGCGGATGCTGCTGGGCGTCGAGCACGACCATCGGCCGCCGGCGCCGGAGCATCTCGCGCTCGAGGATCTGCTCGTTCAGCGGCGCCGGATGCCGGCGGCTGAACGCGAGCAGCGTCTTGGCCGCCTCCGCGTCACCGCGGACGAAGAACGACTCGGCGACGAGCAGCCCGTCGCTGACGCCGTACACCGCGACGCGGTCCACGTCGCAGGCGAGCGCGGTCTCCTCGGGCGCGCGCTCGATCATCGCCTCGACCGAGCCCAGGCCGCGCAGCCGCCCGAGCGCCTCGCGGATGTGCCCGAAGACGCGCAGGCGCTCGCGCAGGTTCGCCTCGCGGGCGAGCGCCGCCTGAAGCTCGTCGTCGGCCACCCGGCGAATCTACTGCGGCTACGCGCCGGCGCCGACCGCCTCGCGCCGCTCGGCCGCGCCCGCGGCGGGCTCGGCGCGCTGCATCCGCTGCATCGAGGCGGTCGCCCGGCGCTGGACCATCGCGAGCTTCCCCGAGCCGAGCAGGTAGCGGTGTGCCGGCGCGTGGTGCCCGAGGAACAGCCGCGTGCGCCGCAGCCAGAGCGCCATGTGGCGGTTGCAGTTCAGCATGTTGCGCGTCGTGGTGACCAGGGCGCTCGCGAGGTCGAGGACGTGCTCGGGGTGGGGGACGGGCGTGCAGATGCGGTTGCGGTGCTCGTCGGTCAGATCGAGCAGCTCGAGGTGCGCGATCAGCGCGGCGCTGAACGTCTGCTGGCACATGAAGACGGGCTGGAGCGTCACCCGGCCGGGCGCGAACAGCGGGACCGGGTCGCGCTTGGCCAGGCCGTTGGCCGAGCAGTCGACGACCAGCATGTCGGGCACGGCGTCGATCGTCCCCTCGTCGAGGCGGATCTCGTCACGCCCGATCTGCTGCACGCGCCCGAGCCGCACGATGTCCTCCAGGCGCCGCAGCTGCGCGAGCTCGCGGCGGTCGACGGTCGCGCAGCGCCACTTGTGCGGCAGGCTGTCCTCGTCGAGCCGGAAGACGATCCCCTGGCGCTCGAGGTCCAGGAACGCGTCCTGGATCCCCGCCGCGTCGGCGATGCTCTGGACCATCGCGACGACCGTGTCGAGCACGAGGTCGGGCTGCATCGCGCCGCGGTCCAGCAGCCAGGCGTCGTTGGGCATGATCCACTGGATCCGCTCCGGGGCGACGCCGTTGTCGAGCAGGAAGAGGATCGAGTCGATCCCGGTCTTGCCCGCGCCGACGATCACGTAGCGCTCCCAGGGCCGGCGGATCCGCGCCAGCTCGTTCGGGGGGACGAGCGTCACGCCGGGGTCGACCTCGTAGCGGGGCGGGCAGATCGAGGGGACCAGCACGTGGCTGTAGGTGCCGTCCACGACCCGGCGGCGCGCGGTGACGGTCGTCACCTGGCCGGCGTCGACGATCGAGGTGATGCGCCCGTCGCCCTCGTACTCGCTCATCGGCAGGAACGTCACCCGGCCGGTGCGCACGAAGGCGTCCATCGCGTCGCGGTAGTACGCGACGAGGTTCGCCCCGGAGCTGAGGTCCTCCCCGCCGCGCCCGAGGCTCGTGGAGTGCAGCCCGTAGAACGCGGCGGGCTGGTGCAGGCGCACGAACGGGTACGCGTCGTTCCAGTGGCCGCCGGGGTTGGCGTGGCGGTCGACCATGACGATCCGCGCCGTGGGGTCCTCGGAGAGGATCACGTCGGCGAAGCCCATGCTCATGGCGCCCGCGCCGATCAGGAGGTAGTCGGTGTCCAGGTGCTGGGTCGGCATGGTGATCCTTGCTGTCGTGTCGCCTACTGCTGCCAGGAGTGGCGGTGCAGGGCCTTCATCGCCTCGTACTTCACGCGCCCGTGGGCGTTCCCGACCTGCCACACCGCGTGCACGGAGATCGGCAGCAGCGAGTTCCAGAACCCGGGCGGCATCGGGTCCCGCGGGCGCGGCTCGGCGGTCGTGTCGACCTCGGCGCAGATCCAGCCCTCGCCGTCCTCGTAGGAGAGGCGCTCGAGCACGACCCCGTCGGCGTCGCAGATCGCCGTCTCGCCGACGCAGATCGACGGCCACGGCAGCCCCGGGACCATCATCGTCTCCATCGTGAACGCGCCGACGTGCGAGGGGTGCACGGCGGGCACGCCGAGCAGCCGCGCCATCCGCGGGGGCGTCTCGCGCGCGTACTGGAGCAGCGCCTGGTGGTCGCGGTCCCAGAACCAGGGGCGCGTCAGCTTCCACGACGGGAACGACGGGAAGTGCATCCCGCCGGCCAGCAGGCGCACGCGGCCGAGCATCCGGCGGGCGGTGCGCGTGCGCCCCCACTCGAACCCGTTGGCGATCCCCACGGGGCCGAGCGAGGTCTCCATCACCCCGTCGTCGTCGCCGCCCGAGTAGTAGTTGTTCTCCCAGAACGACGGCTGGTCCTTGTCGTGGAACTGCGCGCGCCCGTCCGGCTCGACGACGGCGTAGGTGCCGCGCGTGTCGGCGCCGCGGATCGCGATGTACCCGCCGCCCATCACGCAGTCGTACTCGCGCGCCATGCGCCGCAGCAGGTCCAGCGGGGCGCCGTCCAGCGGCCGGGCGACCGAGCGCATCCGCCGGTCGTAGGCGTTCTTCGAGGTCATGCTCTCCGGGAGGAAGATCGCGTCGGGCTCGTGCTCGCGCGCCGCCTGGTGGATGAGGTCCTCGAGGTGGGCGAGGTTGCCCTCGACGTCGCCGATCGCGACGTCCGGCTGGATCGCGACGACCTTCACCCGAGGCTTCCCGGCGCTGCCCGTTCGACGATCTCGGCGGCGTCGATCCCGGCCGGCAGCTCGCCGAACGTGCGGCCGGCGACCGGGCCGAGGCGCGTCGCGCAGAACGCGCTCGAGACGGCGGCGGGGGCGTGGCGCACGAGCAGCGAGGCCTGGATCGCGCGGGCCAGGCGCCCGGCGAGCAGCCGCGCGCCGCCCTCGTCCGCGGCGTCGGGCGATGCGGCGCGCAGCGCCTCGAGCTCGGCGTCGAGGACGCGGTTCGCGCCGGCGGCGAGCGCGACCTCGCCGAGCACCGCCTCGTAGGCCTCCGGCGAGCGGCCGAGCGCGCGCAGCACGTCGAGCGCCTGCACGTTGCCCGAGCCCTCCCAGACCGACATCAGCGGCGCCTCGCGGTAGGCGCGCGCGAGCCGCGACTCCTCGATGTAGCCGAAGCCGCCCTGGCACTCGAGCGCCTCGCCGAGATGCTGCGGCGCGCGCTTGCACGTCCAGTACTTGAGGACCGGCGCGGCGAGCCGCGCGAACAGCGCCTCGGCCGGGTCGCCGGCGTGCGCGGCCTCGTTGGCCCGCGCCAGGCGCAGGGCGCCGGCGGTCGCCGCCTCGGACTCGAGCGCGAGGTCCGCGAGCACGGCCCGCATCGCGGGCTGGTCCACGAGCCGGCGCTCGAAGGCGACGCGGTGGCGGGCCCAGTGGATCGCCTCCGCGGTGCCCAGGCGCATGACCGCGGTGGAGCCGAGCACGCAGTCCTGGCGCGTACCGCCGATCATCGCCATGATCGCGCGCACCCCGCGGCCCTCCTCGCCGACGAGCACGCCGTGCGCGCGGTCGAGATCGACCTCCGCCGTCGGGTTCGAGCGGTTGCCGAGCTTCGGCTTGAGGCGGTCGAAGCGCAGGCCGTTGAGCGCGCCGTCCGGGGCGACGCGCGGCACGAGCAGCAGCGAGAGCCCGCCGCTCGTCTGCGCGAGGACGAAGAACGCGTCGGACTGGGCCGCCGAGACGAACCACTTCGTGCCGCTCACGCGCCAGTCGCCGGACCCGTCGGGCTCGGCGGTCGTCGTCGAGGTCTGGACGTCCGAGCCGCCGGAGCGCTCGGTGAGCGCCATCCCGACGAGCGCGCCGCGCTTCTCGCTCGCCGGTACGGGGGCGGTGTCGTAGATCCCGGAGGACACGAGCGGCTCCCAGCCGGCCGTGCCCTCGGCGAGCCGCAGGGCGGGCACGCAGGAGTGGGTCATCGCCAGCGGGCAGGTGATGCCGGCCTCGACCTGCGCGATCATGATGAACTTCGCCGCTCGCGCCACGTGCGCGCCCGGCCGCGGGTCCGCCCACGACGCGCCCGCGATCCCGTGCTCCACCGAGGTCGCCATGAGCCGGTGCCAGGCCGGGTGGAAGTCGATCTCGTCGGCGCGGCGGCCGTCCGGGTCGTAGCGGACGAGCTGGGGCGGGTGGTCGTTGGCCTCGAAGCCGTCGCGGATCAGCTCGGGCGTGTCGGCGAGCGCGCCGAGCTCGCGGCAGGCCTGCTCGTGCTCGCCGGCGCCCTCGCGCCGCACGCCCTCCAGCAGCGCGACGTCGTCGTCGAGGAGGTTCCCGCCGGAGCGGGCGGGCGGAAGCGTGGACGCGACGACGGTGGTGGCCATGCGCGCCATCCAACACCGCGCACCGCCCGGGGCACAAGCAGGATCACCCCTCCGGGCGCGGATTGCCCCCTCACGGGGGATGCCCGGCCGCGCGGGCGCCCGTACGGTCACGGCCATGCCCGAACCCGCGGAGATCCGTCGCGTCGTCGCCGTGCAGCTCGCCGCCCGCCCCGGCGAGGTCGAGCGCAACCTCGCGCACATCGCCGACGTCGTCGGCCGGGCGGCGCACGAGCACCACCCCGACATGCTCTTCCTGCCCGAGGTCTCGTGCGCGCCGAACCTCGCCCACGCGCTGATGGCCGGCTGCGTGCGGCCCGTGGACGGCGGACCGCTCGCCGCGTACGTGGCGCTGGCGCGCGAGGCGCGCGAGTACGGATGCCTGATCGGCGGCGGCGCGCTGACGATCCGCGGGCGCGACGCCCGCAACACGTACTACCTCTGCGAGCCCGACGGGACCGTGCACCTGCACGACAAGGACCAACCCAGCATGTGGGAGAACGTGACCTACGCGGCCGGCCGCGACGCCGGGATCTGCGAGGTCGCGGGCGGCGCGATCGGCGTCCCGAACGGGTTCGAGTGGATCCGCACGCGCACGGCGGCGCGCCTGCGCGGCCGCGTGAAGCTCGTCGGCGGCGGCATGTGCTTCCCGTCGTTCCCGACCTGGCGCCTCACGCGCCCGTACTTCTGGGACCGCGAGCACGGCTCGATGCTCGACCTCGCCCGCGAGACGCCGGGCCGCATGGCGCGCGTCGTCGGCGCGCCGGCGGTGCACGCCTCGCACGTCGGCGACGTCGTGATGCAGACCCCGTTCGCGCCGCGGATCCCGTGGCCGACGATCCTGCTCGGCGAGACGCAGATCACCGACGAGCGCGGCGCGATCGTCGAACGGCTCGCCTACGAGGACGGCGAGGGCTACGTCGCCGCCGACGTCGCCTGGCGCGACCCGGTGCCGCTCGACCCGGTGCCCGACCGCTTCTGGATGACGACGCTGCCGCTCAGCGTCCAGGCGATCTGGCACGCCGAGAACACGCGGGGCCGGGCGCTGTACCGGTGGCGGTACCGGCGCGGGGAGCACCCGTTCCAGCGGGACCCGGCCTACGGGCGGGATCTGCCGGACGAGGTCCGCGTCTGATCCCCGCCCCGGCGCGTCAGCCGATCGTGATGACGGTCCGGCGGGTGCCCCGGGATCGCATCTCGAGCTCGCGCGCCCGTCCGTCCGATGAGCGCAGGAAGACGAGCTCGGCGTCGCTGGGGACCCCGCGCGGACGGGTGAGGACGATCGTCGCCCGCGTGCCGGGGCCGATGGAGAGGACGTCGCCCAGGCGCAGGACCGAGCCCTGGCGCAGCGTGGTCCGCCGGCCGCCGCGGGCGGGGGTGGCGCTCAGGCGGCCCGCGGTGAGCGCGGTGACCTCGCCGACGACGGTGGCCCGGTCCGCCGTGCCGGCCGCGGGGGAGGCGCCCGCGAGCGGGTTCTGGGTCGCCGCCGCCCACGCGGCGACCACGGCGAGCAGGAGCTCAATTCCCCTTCACCCCGATCACGCCGCCGGTCATCTGGATCTCGAGCGGCTCGCGCATCTGCCCGCACTTCGCCCACACCCCGCCCTTGGTCATCCGAAAGCCGCGCTTCAGGTCCTTGACGCTGCGCTCGCCGGCGAGCTCGATCTCCGAGCCGGGCTTGATCGCCACGCGACCGCCGAGGTCCAGGCTGGCGCAGATGGGTCCGGTGCCGCGCGGCGGCGTCTACACCTACGACTGGATCGAGAACCTCCTCGGGCTCGACATCCACAGCGTCGATCACGTGCTCCCCGAGTTCCAGTCGCCCGCGGTCGGCGACACGATCGCGCTCGGCGCGAACGAGATGCGGCTCGAGCTCGTGGACCCGCCCCGCGCCCTGGCGTTCCGCTCGCAGGACGGCAACTGGCTCTGGGCGTTCGTGCTCCGCGAGCGCGGCGGGCGCACCCGCCTCATCAGCCGCAACCGCTACCGCCTGCCGACGCTCGCCGCGCGGATCGGGATGCTCCCGATGGAGCCCGGATCGCTCGTCATGGAGCGCCGGATGCTCCTGGGCATCAAGGAGCGGGCCGAGCGGCTGGCCGCCCGGGACGCGGCGGCCTGATCCCTCGTGGCGTCGAGCGCGCTCGAGGCCCTACGGACGCGGGGCCCCACAGAGTGCTCTCAGGATCGCGGTCCAGGGTGTGGATCGTCGCCGCCGGCGACCCCGCCCACGCCGATTCCCTGGAGCCCGTCGTTCATGAACCGCCCCCCGCGCCGCCTTGCGGCCGCCGCCCTGCTGCTCGCCATCGTCGTCCTCGCCGGGTGCGGAGACTCGTCGTCGAGCCCGCCCGCCGCGGCCCCGGCGAGCGTGCCCGCCACGACGGAGCCGCAGGCGTCGGACGCCGGCTTCGAGGTCGAGACCGACGTCAGCTACGCCGCGCCGGTCGGCCGGGCGCACCTCATGGACGTCTACGTCCCCACGTCGGGAACCGGGCCGTTCCCGGTGATCATGTACCAGGCCGGTTCGGCGTTCATGAGCGATGACACGAAGTCCCCCGGCTCCGGCCCGCAGGGACTGGGCGGCGGGACGAGCGCGCAGTCCCTGGCCGAACGCTGGGCGTCCGAGGGCTACGTGATCGTCGGGTTCAACACGCGATCCAGCAGCCAGGCGACGTTCCCGGCCCAGCTCCACGACGTCAAGGCCGCGATCCGCCACCTGCGCGCCAACGCCGACCAGTACCGCATCGACCCCGCGCACATCGGGATCATGGGCACCTCATCGGGCGGCTGGACCGCCTCGATGGCGGGCGTCACCGGCGACGTTCCCTCGCTCGAGGGCTCCTTGGGCAACGGGGACGAGTCCAGCGCGGTGCAGGCCGTCGCCGACCTCTTCGGGCCGACCGAGTTCCTGACGATGGACGCGCAGCGGGTCTCCGGCGGGCAGGAGCACGACGCCGCCGACTCTCCCGAGTCGATGCTCATCGGCTGCGCCCTGCAGAGCTGCAAGGCCAAGGCCCGCGCCGCCAGCCCCGTGACCTACGTGACCGAGGGCGACCCGCCGTTCTACATCTCCCATGGTGCCGACGACCCGCTGGTGCCCAGCCGGCAGAGCACGGCGCTCTTCGACGAGCTCGCCAAGGTCTGCGGCGACGCGCGCCTGACCATCGTTCCCGGCTACGGCCACAGCGACGAGTACCTCGCCTCCGCCGACGCGTCGCCGGATCGGCGCGTCTCGACCACGAGCGACTGCAAGACCACCACGGGCACGACCCCCGCACCCACCTACGCGACGCTGCTCGCCTTCTTCGACCGCACGCTCAAGGGCGCGTGAGCGCCGGAGGCCGGCGCCTCACCCGTCGACCGACGCCATGCCCTGCGCCGTGTAGCGCTCGCCGGCGACCGCGGGCAGCTCAGCGGCGATCCGGTTGAGCTCCTCGGCGCCGAGCCCTACGTCGACCGCGGCGGCGTTCTCCTCCAGGCGGGCCCGGCGCGTGGTGCCGGGGATCGGGACGACGTCGTCGCCCTGGGCGAGCACCCACGCGAGCGCGAGCTGCGCCTTCGTGATCCCCCGCTCGTCGGCGATCTCGCCGAGGCGGGCCACGATCCGCCGGTTCTGCTCGAGGTTCTCGGCGGTCAGGCGCGGCTGGGCGACCTTGCGGAAGTCGCCCTCGTCGAGCTCGTCCGGGGAGTCGAACCGGCCGGACAGGAACCCGCGGCCGAGCGGGGAGTAGGCCACCAGGCCGATCCCGAGCTCCCGCAGGGTGGGCAGGATCTCGGTCTCGAGCGAGCGCTCCCAGATCGAGTACTCCGTCTGCAGCGCGGTGATCGGGTGGACCGCGTGCGCTCTGCGGATCGTCTCGGCCGACGCCTCGCTGAGGCCGAGGTGGCGGACCTTGCCGGCCTGCACCAGCTCGGCCAGCGCGCCGACCGTCTCCTCGATCGGGACCGCGGGGTCGACGCGGTGCTGGAAGTAGAGGTCGACGTGGTCGAGGCCGAGCCGCTGGAGCGACCCGTCGATCGCCTGCCGCACACGCTCGGGACGGCTGTCGATGTTCCGTCCGCCCTCGCCGTCCAGGTAGATGCCGAACTTCGTCGCGACGACGGCCTGCTCGCGCCGCCCGGCGAGCGCCTTGCCGAGCAGCCGCTCGTTCGTGTGCGGCCCGTACATCTCGGCCGTGTCGAGCAGCGTCACGCCGATCTCCAGCGCCCGGTGGATCGTCGCGATCGCCTCGCGCTCGTCGGCCGGGTCGCCGTAGAAGGCGGACATCCCCATGCATCCGAGGCCGATCGCGGAGACCTCCAGTCCCGGGGTTCCAAGGCGTCGCTGCTGCATGCTGGCTCCTGTGGTTCGGTCGAGGCCGGGCTGGCGGCGAGCGTAGCGCGGAACCCCGGGCCCTTGACAGAGCGATACGCTGTACCGGTACGAGTTACCTATATGACGAGGGCAGCGCAGTGACCTATGACGCGATCGTGATCGGCTCCGGCCTCGGCGGGCTCAGCGCCGGCGCGCACCTGGCGGCGAACGGCCGGCGCGTGCTCGTGTGCGAGCAGTACGACGTCGCCGGCGGCTGCAGCCAGACGTTCCGGCGCAAGCGCGAGTGGCAGTTCGACGTCGGGCTGCACTACGTCGGCGGCGTGCACACCGGCGACATCGGCTCGGTGCTGCGCGGGCTCGGGCTCGACGGGCGCCTGCAGTGGAACGAGATGGATCCGGACGGCTTCGACACGCTGCGCTTCCCGCGCCACGAGATCCGCGTCCCCAAGGGCTGGGACCGCTACACCGACCGCATCGCCGCTGCGTTCCCGGCCGAGGAGCAGCAGGTCCGCCGCTGCCTGGGCACGCTCGAGGCGATCGGCGGCCAGCTGCGCCGCGCCGGGGTGCCGAAGTCGAAGCTCGACTACCTGCGCTACCCGCTGCGCGCCCCGTCGGTCGTCGCGTGGGGCATGCGCCCGCTCGCCGACCTCTTCGACCACCACCACCTCAGCCAGGAGGCGCGCGCGGTGATCGGCGCGCAGTCCGGCGACTACGCGACGCCGCCCTCGCGCACGCCGGTTGCGCTGCACGCCGGGCTGATCGACCACTACCTCGACGAGGGCGCCTACTACCTGCACGGCGGCGGCCAGATGCTCGCCGCGCACCTGCTCGACGTGATCCACACGCACGGCGGGCGCGTGCGCACGCGCGCCCACGTCGAGGAGATCGTCGTGCGGGAGGGGCGCGTGCGCGGCGTGCGCCTCAAGGGCGGCGAGCAGCTCGAGGCGGGGGTCGTCGTCTCGACCGCCGACATCAAGCAGACGTTCCTGGCGCTGCTCGACCCGAGCGCCGTCTCACCGCGCTTTCGCGAGCGCGTCGCGGGCTTCCGGATGGCGACGCCGCTCTTCTGCGTCTACCTCGGGCTCGACCGCGACCTGCGCGGTGCGATGCCGAACACGAACTACTGGTGCCACCCGACCTACGACGCCGAGGACGCCTACGCGCGCGCCGCGGCCGGCGAGCTGGCGCTCGATCCGACGGTCTACCTCACCTCGGCCACGGTCAAGGACCCCGGCTGCACGCGCCACGCGCCCGCCGGCTGCTCGACGCTCGAGCTCATGACCTGGGCGACGCCGTCACCCGAGGCCTGGGGCGTGGACCCCGGGAGCCTGCCGAGCGGCTACAGCCGCGGCGAGCGCTACCGCGAGCGCAAGGCGCTCGTCGCCGAGCGGATGATCGACGTCGCCGAGGAGGTCCTCGGCGACGTGCGCGGCCACATCCGCTGGCAGGAGGCGGCCACGCCGCTGACCCAGACGCGCTACACGCTCTCGACCGACGGCTCGAGCTACGGCATCGAGCTGGCGACCGACCAGACCGGGCCGCGCCGCCCGTCGCCGCGCACGCCGATCGGCGGCCTCTACCTCGCTGGTGCGAGCGCGCGCCGCGGGCACGGGATCGTCGGCGCGCTGATGGGCGGCCGCGACGCGGCGGCCGAGGTGCTCGGCCGCGACCTCGCGCATGAGGTGGCGCGCGGCGCGGTGTTCGCCGACATCGACCGGCTCACCGCCGGCGGGCCGGACTTCGACCCGCTCGCCGCGTGCCGGCGCCTGCAGGACAAGTCGGCCCGCGCGCCGCGCAGGCGCGCGGCGGTGGCCGCATGACGACGGCCGCGACGCGCACCGGCACGCTGACGAACACCGCCGCCGCGGTGCTCGGCATGGTCGCGCTCGGCGCGCGCTCGGGCTACGAGATCCAGCGCGCCGCGGAGCGCTCGGTGCGGTTCTTCTGGGCGCTCGGCCCGCCGCAGGTCTACAGCGAGCTCAAGCGCCTCGAGGCCGCCGGGCTGATCGACGGTCGCGACGAGGCGCAGGGCCGGCGCGCGCGGCGCGTCTTCGAGATCACCGCCGCCGGCCGGGCGGCGCTGCGCGAGTGGCAGACCGCGGGCGAGCCGGCCGCGCTCGAGCTCCGCGACGGCGAGCTGCTGCGGCTCTTCTTCGCCGACCTGCTCGAGCCCGGCGAGGCGCTCGCCCTCGTCGCGGCGATCCGCGAGCGCTCCGAGCGCGGGATCGAGCTGTTCGCCTCGGAGATCCTGCCGACGGCCGCGCGCTCGCGCGAGGCGGGC
>JALOLQ010000135.1 GCA_025455895.1 Solirubrobacteraceae bacterium | reverse complement strand
CGGTCGTCCGTTGTTCGCCGAGCACCGCGCCACCGTGGGCGGCCCCGGGTGCACGGCACGAAGGGGAGCCTGGTGGGGGAACGCTGGTCCGCAGCCGTGCGCCGAGTGCGGGCAGATGCGCCCGCATCGGAGGGGCGCGGCCGCGGGACCGAGTGCCGCGCCTGGGGCCCCTCCGGGGGTCGTCCCGCCGGAGGGACGGCGGACCACAGCGGCCCGCCGCGGACGCCGGCGCGCGGAGCGCCCGCGGACGTGGCGGACGTGCATCACGGGCGCGGCTTCGACGGCGGCGCATCTGCCGCCGCTCGACGCACGGCGACTGTTGCATCGCACCCGTCGCGCCGGTGGAGGGTGCCGGGCACCGGAGGGAGGTCAGGGTGGCGAAGCGGCGGGGGGACGCGCGGACGGAACGGCGATGGCCCTGCCCCTGCGCCGGACGAGGCCGCGAGCGCCCGGTCCGGAGGGGGAGCGGTCAGCCGTCCCCCGGAGGACCGCGGCGTCTCGCGGCCCGACCACGCCCGACCGCAGACGCTCAGGCCAGCCGAAGATCCGGCGACGCCGGGTCCGGCCGCTGCTCACGGAGGTCCGTGACCTCCATCCGGCGCCGGTCACGGCCCATCATCGGCACGACCTCGCACATCTGCTCGAGGCGCGAGACGGTGCGGGCGCCGATCTGCTCGGCGAGGTCCTCGTGCGAGAGGTTCGTCGTGATGAGGATCGCGCTCTCGTCCTCGTAGCGCGCGTTGATGAGCGCGTAGAGCTGCTCGAGCACCCACGGGCTCGTCTTCTCGGCGCCGACGTCGTCGAGGTGCAGCAGGTCGACCCCGGCGAGCCGGTCCAGGAGATCGGTGTACGCCCCGGGCCGGTCGTCGTCGAACGTCTCGCGGATCTCCGCCAGCAGGCGCGGGAGCGAGTAGATCGCGACGGTGCGCCCGGACGCGAGCGCGGCCTGCGAGACGAGCATCGCGAGCGTCGTCTTGCCGGTGCCCGGGCCGCCCTGGAACCAGAGGCCGCGGCCGGCGTCGAGCCGGGCGCCGAGCTGGCGGACGTAGCGGCGCACGAGGTCCACCTGCGGGGCGGGCATCTCGGTGACGGGCGGGCGCTCGAACGAGACCCCGCGGTAGCGGCGCGGGACGACGGCGCTGAGCGCACGGGCCCGGCGGCCGGCGACGAGCTGGCGCCGGCAGTCGCAGTAGCGGACGACCCCGTGTTCGGCGTCCTCGATCAGGCCGCTGCCGTCGCAGCGGCCGAGCGGGCAGGGTGCCCCGCTCATGCCGCGGCCGCCTCGCGCTCCAGCGGGAGGAAGCGCGGGTACTGGTTCTGGAAGGCGAGGCGGACCTCGCCGAGGCCGCCGTTGCGGTGCTTGGCGATGAGGATCTCGCTGACTCCGGGATCCTCGGATTCGTCCTTCGTGTAGTACTCGTCGCGGTAGATGAACATCACGAGGTCGGCGTCCTGCTCGATCTGGCCGGACTCGCGCAGGTCGGAGAGCATCGGGCGCTTGTCCGTGCGCGATTCGACGCCGCGGGAGAGCTGCGAGAGCGCGATGACGGGGACCTCGAGCTCGCGGGCGAGGATCTTCAGGCCGCGGCTCATCTCGCCGACCTGCTGCACGCGGTTGTCGTAGCGCGAGTCCGCCCGCATCAGCTGCAGGTAGTCGATGATGATCAGCCCGAGCCCGCCGTGGTCGCGGAGGCTGGCGTGCAGGCGCCGGGCCTTCGCGCGGATGTCGAGGAGGCTCATGTCGGACGAGTCGTCGATGTAGAGCTGCGAGCGCTCGTAGTCGTTCGCGGCGCGCAGCACGCGGTTCCAGGTGTCGCCGCGCACGCGGCCCTTGCGCAGGTCGTCGCCCTTGATCGACGCCTGCGAGGCGATGAAGCGCTGGGCGAGCTCGCCCTCGCTCATCTCGAGCGAGAACAGGGCGACCGGCCGCGGCGCGTCCCGGTGCAGGGCGAGGTTCTCGGCGATGTTCGTCACGAGCGCCGACTTCCCCATCGAGGGCCGCGCGGCGATGATGATGAGGTTGCCGGGCTGGAAGCCGCCGGTGATCGTGTCGAGGTCCGGGAAGCCGGACGGGACGCCGGTGAGCGTCGTGCCGCTCTTCTGGAGCTCCTGCCAGCGCTCGATCTCGGCGTGCAGGACGTCGCCGACGCCCTTGAAGTCCTTCCCCTCGCCGCCCATGCGGATCTCGAGGATCGTGCGCTCGGCCTGCTCGACGATCTCCGCGGGCTCGCCGTCCCGGCCGAAGACGCTCGCCTGGATCCGGTACGAGGCGTCGAGCAGGCGCCGCAGGTGCGAGTGCTCCTTGACGATCTCCGCGTAGCGCCGCAGGTTGCCGACGGCCGGGACGGCGGTGACGAGCGCCGCGACCTCGTCCGCCCCGCCGGCCTCCTCGAGCACGCCCTCGGCGCGCAGCGCCTCGGTGACGCTGAGCACGTCGATCGCGGTGCCGTCGCGCAGCAGGCGCTCCATCGTCGAGAAGACGACGCGGTGGCGCTGGCGGTAGAAGTCGTCGGCCTTGAGCTGCTCGTCGACGACGAAGGTGTAGTGCGCCTTCTCGGAGAGGAGGACCGCGCCGAGGACGGCCTGCTCGGCCTCGATCGAGTGCGGAGGAGCGGTCCCGGCCGGAGGCGGAGCGGGGGGCGTGGAAGGCTGGCCGGGCGCCGTCGTCATGCGCCGAGCGACGCTAGCAACGGGTCCCGTCGCATCGCACGATCACTTGCCGCAAATGGCGGCGGAATTCGTTGCGGGGCTGCGGGGCGCCGGGTGCGGCGGCTACTGCTCGACGACCATCGTCTTGACGGTCGCGGCCACGCCGCCCTCGAGCTCGAGCTCGACGACGTAGGTGCCGATCTGCTTGATCGGCTCGTCGAGGTGGATCTTGCGGCGGTCGACGTCCACGCCGCGGGCCTCCTTGATGGCCTCGGCGACGTCCGCGTTGGTGACCGAGCCGAAGAGGCGACCGTCGTCGCCGGCCTGGCGCGCGATGGTGAGCACGGTCTTGCCGAGCAGCTCGGCGAGCTCGGCCGACTGCGCGGCCTGGTGCTCGAGGGCGCGCTCGTGCGCGGCGGACGCCTGCGCGGCGGCGGCGAGCCCCGCCCGGGTCGCGGGCTGGGCGAGCTTGCGCGGGATCAGGTAGTTGCGCAGGTAGCCCTTGGAGACGTCGACGACGGTGCCCTTCGCACCGAGGGTCTCGACGTCCTGGAGGAGGATCGCCTCCGGCATCAGTCGCGGTCCCGGTCGCGGTCGCGGCGACGGCCGATGCCGTCACCCCCGGCGGGCTCGGCGACGTACGGCATCAGCGCGAGCTCGCGCGCGCGCTTGACGGCGGTCGCGACCTGGCTCTGATGGCGGCGGCACAGGCCGGTGATGCGCTGCGAGCGGATCTTGCCGCGCTCCGAGGTGAAGCGCGAGAGCGTCGTCACGTCCTTGTAGTCGACGTGCTCGATCTTGTCCTTGCAGAACAGGCAGGGCTTGCGCCGGCCGCTGCCGGGCCCGCCCTTCTTGTCCCGGCGCCGGGACGACGGCTTCGTACGACGCTGCTTGGCCACTGGTTCCTCGGATCGTTCCTCTGCGTGCAAAGCGCGCGCCGCAGACTCCGGACGCGCGCGAAGCACACAGTGTAGACGGAACGCGTTTTCCCCGTGACGACGGGGATCTCAGCCCCGACGCGTCCCGCTGATGGGGCGTCTGAGGAGCGCCGCCGGACGCTCCCTGACTAGAACGGGATGTCGTCGTCGGCCGCTGCCGTCGCAGCCGGCGCCGGGGCCCCTGCGGGTGCGGCGGCGAAGTCGCTCGTGTCGACGGGGACGTCGGAGCGCGGCGTGAAGCCCTGGGAGGGGGCGCTCTCGTCGCGCCCGCCCAGGAACTGGACGGTGTCGGCGATGATGTCCACGGCCTGGCGCTTGCCGCCCTCGGGCGTCTCCCACTCACGCCACTCGAGGCGGCCGTCGACGGCGACGGGACGGCCCTTGCTGAGGTAGCGGGCGCAGTTCTCGCCCTGCGCGCCCCAGACGGTCACGTCGAAGTAGTTGGGCTTGTCGACCCACTCGCCCGAGGCGCCGTCCTTGCGGCGCGTGTTGCAGGCGACGCGCAGCTTGCACACCGACGTCCCGCTGGGCAGGGACCGCAGCTCGGGGTCGGAGGTCAGGTTGCCGGTGATGATGACCCGGTTGATGTTCGAGGCGGCCATGGGGCCTGCTCCTTTCGGGGGCGAACGATGTCGTCGCGTTCTCGGTCGAGGCGATGTGGCGGCGAGTCTAGACCGGGGTCCGGCGGCTGCCGGCGATCACGCCGCAATTTCCGCAGTTGTGTTCCGGTCGCTGCGCGAAGCGGCCGTCTGACGGCGCGGTTCCGGCCTCGGCCGGGGCCCGGACGACGTCAGGAGGCGACGGGCTCGGCGGCGCCGTCGGCGTCCGCCGGGGGCGCCTCGACGGCCGCGGCGCGGCGCAGGTCCGGCGGCGCGGGCGTCCCGGGCCGGACCTTGATGACCCGGAAGCGGACGACGCCGTCGGTGATGTGCAGCGTGCGCTGGAGGTGCTCGAGCAGCGACGCGGGGCCCTCGAACTGGAGGAGGTCGTACTCGGCCTCGGTGCCGTGGTCGATCTCGTACGCGAGCGTGCGCGCCCCGTACTCCTGATCGCCGACGATCGTGCCCTCCGCCTCGATCATGCCGCGGACGTCGGCACGGATCTTGGCGCGCGTCGCGTCCTCGGCCTTGGGGTCGAGGAGGAGCATGAGGTCGTAACGGGGAGCGGGGGCTGCCATGAGCGGCGGTGAACGGTAGCAGGGGGTGAGATCACCGGCCCCGCTCCTAGGCGCGCCGTGGACCTCCCTCCCTCCGCGCACCGGCTCCGCCGCCACGCGCACGCGCTCCGCGGCCCGGCCCTCGTGGCCGCCGCGCTTGCGCTGCTCCTCCTGTGGCCGCGGGTGCGGCCGGCGCCCCCGGAGGTCCCGGACGCCCGACCCCGGCCGGTGCTCGCGCCGGCCGGGGCGCCGGCGCCGCGGACCGTGCGGCCCCGGGTTCGCCCGCCCGTCGCGCGCCGCCCGCCGCGGCCCACCCGCTCGACCCGCGCAGGGGGCACGCGAGCCCGCGCGCGCCCGCGATCCGCGGCCCGCCGCATGCCGGGCCCTCCGCCCGCGCCGCCGGTCCCGCGCGCGGCCGCGCCCGTCTCACCGCCTCCGCCGGACGCCGCCGCGCGCGAGTT
>JALOLQ010000134.1 GCA_025455895.1 Solirubrobacteraceae bacterium | reverse complement strand
CGGCCTCGGCGGGTGGCTCTTCTGGAGCCTCGTGCGGGTGCTCGGCAGGATGAAGGTGCCGCGCCCGCCGAGTGCATAGACTCGGCCTGAGTGTCAGCGTCCGGTGTGGACGGTGGCGTCCGATCTGTCGGGTGTGGTCCCTGATCGGCGGCGGGCTGACTCGTAGCTTCGGTGTCGGCCAGCTTGTTGGTCTGACCTGCATCCGTTGTGTCGCCCGCCGCCGGTCTGGGATCACCGGCGTGACTTGATAGGAGCGTGGCACCGCCCCGACTCAGGCGTGTCCGCCGGAGGTCCACTTCGTCGGATAGGCAACGAGAGAGGACGGTGCTGGATGTTGGTGATCGGAGTGGACGTTCACAAGAGCACGCACTTTCTGGCCGCGGTCGACGCGGTGAGCGGCGAGCTGCGCAGCAGCGAGCAGATCGCCGCGACGGCCGCCGGCCATCGCGGTGGCCTGGCGTGGGCCGAGCGGCTCTGCGGTGAGCGGGTGTGGGCGATCGAGGACTGCCGGCACGTGTCCGGCAGCCTGGAGCGCCAGCTCGTGCAGGCCGGAGAGCAGGTCGTGCGGATCACGCCGCGCAGGACCGCGCGGGTCCGCTCGCGCACTGACCGCGGCAAGTCCGACTTGATCGACGCCTTGGCGGTCGCGCGCGCCGCGCTGCAGGACGGCATCTCGAATCTGCCGAAGGCGACCGTCGACAAGCAGGCCGAGGAGATCAAGCTGCTGCTCGATCACCGCGAGGATCTCGTCGCGCAGCGCACTGATGACGAGCGTCGGCTGCGCTGGCACCTGCACCGCATGAGCCCCGAGCTCGAAGCGCAGATCCCGCCGCGCGGGCTCTCCCGCGGCAAGTGGCAGCGCCATGTCGCCCGCCGGCTGGGGCGGTTGGGCGATCCCGTTCGGGCGCGGATCTGCCGGCACCTGCTCACCACGATCAAGCGCAACACCCTGCTGGCCGACCAGCTCGAGCAAGAACTCGCCGTGCTCGTCGCCGCCAAGGCCCCGCAGCTGACCGCACAGGTCGGCTGCGGCGCTCTGACCGCCGCGCGGATCATCGCCGAGGTCGGCGACCCCTCCCGCTTCAAGACCGACGCGCAACTCGCGCGCCTGGCCGGCGTCGCTCCGATCCCCGCGTCCTCGGGCCGGACCGATCGCTGGCGCCTGGACCGCCGCGGCAACCGCCGCCTGAACTGCGCCCTGCACCGCTGGGCGATCGTCCGAGGACGCCTGGACCCCCAGACCCGCGACTACCTCGAACGAAAGCGCGCCGAAGGCAAGAGCCGACGCGAAGCGCTGCGCTGCCTCAAGCGCTACCTCGCCCGCCGCGTCTGGCACCTGCTCAACCAACCCACCCCGACCGCGACGCCGCTTGACTCAGCGCTCGCCTTGACATAGGAGCAACGCATGACCTACTCGCTCGTGGCCCGCGACCCGCAGACCGGGGACCTCGGCGTCGCCGTCCAGTCGCACTGGTTCTCGGTCGGCCCGATCGTGCCCTGGGCGCGGCCCGGCGTCGGCGCCGTGGCCACGCAGTCGATCGCCGAGCCCGCCTACGGGCCGCGGCTGCTCGACCGCCTCGCCGCGGGCCAGGCACCGCGCGAGGCGCTCACCGCGCTGCTCGCCGAGGACGAGCAGGCGCGCTTCCGCCAGGTCGCGGTCGTCGACGCGCGCGGGCGCGTGGCGGTCCACACCGGGGAGGGCTGCATCGCCTTCGCGGGCGACCATGCCGGCGAGGGCTTCAGCGCGCAGGCGAACATGATGGCCTCGCCGGAGGTCTGGCCGGCGATGGCGCACGCGTTCGACGCCGCGGTCGGTCCGCTCACCCGGCGCCTGCTCGCGGCGCTGCACGCCGCCGAGGCCCACGGCGGCGACGTCCGCGGCCGCCAATCGGCGGCGCTGCTCGTCGTGCCCGCGGCCGGCGAGGCGTGGCAGGTGAGCGCCGACCTGCGGGTCGAGGACCACCCCGAGCCGCTGGCCGAGCTGGACCGGCTGCTCGACCTGCACGACGCCTACGCGCTGGCCACCCGGGGCGACGACCTGACCGGGGAGGGCCGCCACGACGAGGCGGGCGCCGCCTACGACGCCGCGAGCGCGCTCGCGCCGGCAAACCACGAGCTGCTCTTCTGGGCGGGCCTCGCCGCCGCCCAGGCCGGGGACCTGCCCGCCGCCGTCGAGCGCGTGCGCCGGGCGATCGCCCTCCAGCCCGGGTGGGCCGATCTGCTCGGGCGACTCGAGCCCGAGGTCGCCCCCGGCGCCGCCGCCGTGCGCGCCGCGCTCGACGGCTGACCGGCGCCTCCGCCGCCACCGTCCATCCCGCGCGGCGGATCCTCCCGGTTCCTCAGGGAGAAGCCGCCACACGCCGCCGCCGTCGGCCGCCGCATCGCGCATCGCGGCGGATCCGCACGGCAGGGCAGGGAGGATCCGTCACGCGAACGGGAGCGCGACACGAGAGCGGCGGCGCGCCAACGCCCGCCTTTGGTTGACAGCGCAACCATCTGCGCTACAGTGCTTGCACACGCAATCATTGCGTTCGCAATCATCTTCCCTCGAAGGAGCTCACCCCGATGACCACCGCCCCCACCACCGCCCCCGTCGCCACCTGGACCGTGGATCCCGTCCACTCCACCGCGAACTTCGCCGTCAAGCACATGGTCGTCGCGACCTTCCGCGGCGGCTTCGAGGACGTCACCGGCACGCTCGACCTCGCCGGCCCGGCCCCGGTCGTCACCGGTGCCGTGAACGTCGCCAGCGTCCGCGTGAAGGACGAGAACCTCTACGGCCACCTGCAGTCGCCCGACTTCTTCGACGCGGCCCGTACGCCGCAGATCACCTTCGCCTCCACCGCGATCCGCCGGGGCTCGGGCGCCGAGGTCACCGTCGAGGGCGACCTCACGATCAAGGGCACGACGCAGCGCGTGACCGCGACCGGCGAGTGGGTCGAGGTCGAGGCCGACATCACCGGCTCGCCGCGGATCGGGATCGACCTGCGCACGGTCGTGGACCGCACGGCGTTCGGCCTGAACTGGAACGCGCCGCTGCCCAAGGGCGGGGTCGCCGTGGCGAACGACGTCACGCTCGAGGTGCACCTCTAGTTCGTGCCGGCGGAGGCGTAGGGCGATGCGGATCCTCGCCATCGCCGGAAGCCTGCGGCGCGACTCCCACAACGCCCGGCTTCTGCGGGCGGCGGCCATCGCGCTGCCGCCCGGGGCCGAGCTGGAGCTGCTCGAGCCCGACGCGCTGCGCGCGCTGCCGCCGTTCGACGCCGACCTCGAGGAGCCCGTGCCCGCGGCGGTCGCCGCGCTGCGCGAGCGCGTCGCGGCCGCCGACGCGCTGCTCATCAGCACGCCGGAGTACAACGGCTCGGTCCCCGGCGCGCTGAAGAACGCCGTCGACTGGCTCTCGCGGCCGGTCGCCACCACCGTGCTGCGCGGCAAGGACGCGGCGGTCCTCGGCGGCAGCACCGGGATGTTCGGCGCCGTCTGGGCCCAGGCCGACCTGCGCCGGATCCTCGCCACCGCCGGCGCCCGCGTCGTCGACCGCGAGCTCCCCGTCCCCGCCTTCCACGAGGCCTTCGGGGAGGACGACCTGCCCCACGATCCGGACCTGCGGCAGGCGCTGGCCGATCACACCCGGGCCCTGGTCGAGGCGGCCGCCACGACGCGGGAGCTCGCGGCGGCCCAGCGCTGAGGCCTCAGCGCTCGCCGGGCGTCTTCTTCGGGTACGCCGAGACCGGGACCCCGACGTCGAGCGCCGTCGAGAGGATCCGGTTCTGCTCGGCGTTGTGCGCCGCCGGGTAGCCCTCGCCCGGCGCGGCGCGCTCGGGACGACCGACGTAGCCGAACTCGAGCTCGTCGGGCAGGATCTGGAGCAGGCGCGGGGACATGTGCGCGCGGGCGCCCATGTTCCGCGGCTCCTCCTGGACCCAGAGGACCTCCTGGAGGTTCGGGTAGCTCGCCACGAGCTCGCGGATGTCGTGCTCGGGGAACGGGTAGAGCAGCTCGACGCGGCCGACGGCGACGCGCTCGTTGCCCTCGCGCTTGGCGTGCCCGATCAGGTCGTAGTAGACCTTCCCCGAGCACAGCAGCAGCCGCGTGACCTTCTCGAGCGGGACGCGCGGCTCGCCGAGCACGGGGAAGAACCGCGTCTCGGAGAGGTGCTCGATGCGGTTCGTCGCCTGCGGGAGGCGCAGCAGCGACTTCGGCGTCATCACGACGAGCGGTCGCTGCTTGGCGACGAGCGCCTGGCGG
Source organism: Solirubrobacteraceae bacterium (assembly GCA_025455895.1). Taxonomy (GTDB): domain Bacteria; phylum Actinomycetota; class Thermoleophilia; order Solirubrobacterales; family Solirubrobacteraceae; genus F1-60-MAGs163. The sequence goes on along the minus strand of JALOLQ010000134.1, from coordinate 7,040 downwards.
CGGATCAGGTGGAAGTACTGGGCCGGCGTGGTGACGTTCGCCACGCGGATGTTCCCCTCGGCGGCGAGCTGGAGGAAGCGCTCGAGCCGCGCGGAGGAGTGCTCCGGGCCCGAGCCCTCGTAGCCGTGCGGGAGCAGCAGCGTCAGCCGCGAGCTCTGGCCCCACTTGGCCAGGCCCGAGGCGATGAACTGGTCGATGATCACCTGGGCGCCGTTGGCGAAGTCGCCGAACTGCGCCTCCCACAGCACGAGGACCTCGGGCGCCTCCTGCGAGTAGCCGTACTCGAAGCCCAGGCACGCGGTCTCCGAGAGCGGGCTGTTGTGCAGCTCGATCGGCGCCTGCGCGTCGCGCAGGTGCTGGATCGGCGAGAAGGTCTGCCCGGTCTTCGCGTCGTGCAGGACGAGGTGGCGCTGGCTGAACGTGCCGCGCTCGACGTCCTGGCCGGAGAGCCGGATCGGGACGCCGTCCTCGACCAGCGAGGCGAACGCCAGCGCCTCGGCCTGCGCCCAGTCGATGCCGCCGTCCGGGCCGACCGCGTCGCGCTTGCGCTCGAGCTGCTTGACGAGCTTCGGGTGGACGGTGAAGCCCTCGGGCGCGGTGAGCAGCTCCTCGTTCAGGGCCTTGATCCGCTCGGCCGGGACCGCGGTCGCCACCTCCGGGCTCGGTGAGCGGTCGAGCTGGTACTCGCCGGTCGGCTGGTCCACCGAGCCGGCCTCCTGGGCGTCCTTGATCTGCTCCTTGAGCTGCTGGTGCAGGCGGGTGAGCTCGTCCCAGATCTCCTGCTGCCAGCCGTCGACCTCCTCCGCGGTGGCGACCTCGTGGCGCTTGATCTGCGCGTACATCTCGGGCTGCGTGTAGGCGGGCTCGTCGGCCTCGTTGTGGCCGAAGCGCCGGTAGCCGATCAGGTCGATCAGCACGTCGTGGCCGAACTCGGCGCGGAAGGCCATCGCGAGCCGCACGGCGCTGATGCAGGCGTCGACGTCGTCGGCGTTGACGTGGATGATCGGGACGTCGAAGCCCTTGGCGAGGTCCGACGCCCAGCGGGTGGAGCGGGAGTCCTCCGGATCGGTGGTGAAGCCGACCTGGTTGTTCTGGACGATGTGCAGGGCGCCGCCGACCTGATAGCCGTCGAGGCCCTGGAGGTTCAGCGTCTCGGCGACGACGCCCTGGCCGGGGAACGCCGCGTCGCCGTGGAGGATCACCGGGACGGCGGCGGCGAGGTCGCGCTCGGCGCGCGGGCCGCCGCGGTCGGTCTGCGCGGCGCGGGCGGCGCCGAGGACCACCGGGTCGACGAACTCGAGGTGGCTGGGGTTCGACTCGAGGTTCACGAGCACCCGCTGCTCGGCGCTGCGCGGATCGGCCTGGCGCGAGTAGCCGTGGTGGTACTTCACGTCGCCGGTCCCGCCCTGCGGGATCTCGGTGACCGCCTTGACGACCGCGACCGTCGAGGCGCCCTCGAACTCGCCGAAGATCGTCTCGTACGGGCGCGCGAGGTTGTGGGCGAGCACGTTGAGCCGCCCGCGGTGCGCCATGCCGATGACGACCTCGCGCGCGCCGTCGGCGGCCGCCAGCTCGATCGCCTCGTCGATCATCGGGACCGTCATGTCGAGGCCCTCGATCGAGAACTGCTTCTGGCCGAGGTACGCCTTGTGCAGGAAGCGCTCGAGCGCGTCGACGGCGATCAGGCGCTTCAGCAGGCGCCGCTGCTCGTCGGCCGACAGCGGGGTGCGGAACGCGCCGCTCTCGATGTGCTCGCGCAGCCAGACGCGCTGGCGGTGGCTCGCGATGTGCTCGGACTCGTAGGCGATCGTCCCCGTGTAGACCTCGCGCAGGAACGGGAGCGACTGCTCGAGGTTGTCGCCCTCGACGTAGATCCGCAGGATGTCCGACGGGATCCGCCGCATGAGCTCGGGCGTCAGGTGGACGGTGTCCGGGTCGAGCGCCGGGTCGCCCTCGGGCTCGATCCCGAGCGGGTCCAGGCGCGCGGCGAGGTGGCCGTGCGTGCGGTAGGCCTTCACGAGCGCGGTCGCGGCCTGCACCGCCTGCATCAGCTCGAGGTCGTCCCCGGCGGCGGGCGCGGCGGGGCCGGCCGCGGCCACCGGAGCGGCCGCGGTGAGCTGCGGGACCGGCGGCGTGGGCGCCGGTCCGAGCGGCGCGCCGAGCGCGGCGAAGACGTCCTCGTAGAAGCCGTGCTCACCCTGGAGGTAGGCCTCGACCGTCTGCAGGAAGCGGCCCGACTCGGCGCCCTGGATGATCCGGTGGTCGTAGGTCGAGGTCATCGACATGACCTTCTCGACGCCGAGCTGGGCGCCGACCTCGCCGAGCCCGACCGGGTAGGCGATCGAGCCGGTGGCGATGATCGTGCCCTGGCCGACCATGAGGCGCGGCACCGAGGCGACCGTGCCGATCCCGCCCGGGTTCGTGAGCGAGACGTTCGCGCCGACGAGGTCGTCGGCGGACAGCGTGTTCGTGCGCGCCTTGTCGATCAGCGCGTCGAAGGCCGCCTTGAACTCGGCGAAGCTCAGCCGGCCGGCGTCGCGGATCACCGGCACCATGAGGGTGCGCGAGCCGTCCTTCTTCTCCACGTCGACGGCGATGCCGAGGTTCACGGCGCCGTCGTCGACGCGGAACGGCTTGCCGTCGCGGTCCTCGAAGTGGTGGGCCATCACCGCCGGCCTCCTTGAGCTGGCGGCGGCGCCCGTCCATCTGCGTGACGGTCATCGTCCGGAACGAGGTGGCGGTCGGGATCGACCGGCTCTCGTCCATGTACTTCGCGAGCATGCCCGCGCCGCCGCGCAGGGGCGTCGCGTTCGCGGCCGCAGCCGCCGGCCCGGCCTCCTTGGCGGCCAGCACGTCGGCCTTCGTGACCCGGCCGCCCGGCCCGGTCCCGCGGACCTGGTCCAGGCCGACGCCCTCGGCCGCCGCGACGCGCGCGGCCACGGGCGAGACCTTGAGGCCCTCGGGGACGGCGGCCGTGCCCGCACCGGCGCCGGTCGCCGCCGGGGCGGCGGGCGCGGCCGCCGGGGCGGCCCCCGCCGCGGCGCCGGCCCCCGCGCGCATGCGCGCGATGACCTGCCCGACGGTGACGGTCGCGCCCTCCTCGGCCAGCAGTTCGGTGATCGTGCCGCTCGCCGGCGCGGGGAGCTCGACGTCGACCTTGTCGGTCGAGATCTCCACGATCGTGTCCCCGTCGGCGACGGCCGAGCCGACCTCGACGTGCCACTCGAGCAGCGTGCCCTCGGTGACCGACTCGCCCGCGCCGGGGGTGACGATGTCGAGGATCTCGCCCTCGGTCTCGGCCTCGGCGGCCGGCTCGGCCGGAGGCGCGGCGGCGCCGTTGCCGCTCGCGCCGTTCGCGGCGGCGTCGCCGGGCTGGATCTCCGCGAGCACGGTGCCGACCGTGACCGTCTCGCCCTCGGCGGCGTGGATCTTCACGACCGTGCCGGAGACGGGCGCCGGCACCTCGGCGTCGACCTTGTCGGTCGAGACCTCGACGAGCGTCTCGTCCGCCTCGACCCGGTCGCCTTCGGCCTTGTGCCACTCGAGGACGGTGCCCTCGGTCACCGACTCTCCCATGGCGGGGAGCGCGACCTGGACTGTGGTGGAGACCGCCATCGGAAGCTCGCGCCGGACTCTAGCGATCCGGCCCCGGCGCCGCGGCGGGCGCAGCCGGACCTGCAGACCCGGCGCGCCGGCGCTCCTCGCGCACGAACTCCCAGGAGCCGAAGAACGGCGCGATCCCGCCCAGGACGCTGACCGCGAACGCGGTCCGCAGGGGTACGACGCGCGCGAAGAGGGCGGCGAAGATCAGCAGCACCATCGCGATCCAGCCGATGCCGTGGGCGAAGCCGAAGATCGTCTCGCCGGTGGCGATCCCCGGGACGAGCCAGACCACGAGCAGGCAGACGTAGATCGTCGAGTGGGTGAACGAGAGCCGCTTCAGCGTGGCGAAGCTCAGGCTCCAGGATCCGCGCCGGGCACGTTCCGCGCGCGCGGCGAGCGAGGAGCCCGTCATGCGCCGGCCCCGGCGAGCAGCGTGGCCATGCGGCGCAGCGGCTCGTCGGCCTCGGCCGGCCAGTCGGCGACGTCGGCCGGCCACCACGCGTGGGCGTCGTGCTCGTGGTCGCGCGTCACCTCGGCGCCGGGCGCGAGCCAGGCCTGCCCGACGAACATCACCATCCGGTGCGGCAGCTGCACCAGGGCCTCGCCCTGCACGCGCTCGGGCTCGACGGCCCACTCCTCCTGCAGTTCGCGCACGAGCGTGTCCACCGGGCTCTCGCCGACGTCCACGGCGCCGCCGGCGCCGAGCGCCCAGCGCGAGGGCCAGCTCGCCAGCCACGCGGCGCGGCGCCCGGCGAGCCAGCGGCCGTCGGCGTCGCGCACGGCGCACAGTGCGGCGACCGAGGCCGACGCGTCGCCCTCGACGAGCCGCAGCGCCCAGCGCACGGGCTGGAGGTCGAGCACGAGGTTGCCGTCGGCGTCGGTCTCGTGGGCGACGAGGCGCGCGGACAGGCCGTCGTGGCTGGGCGAGCCGCGCTCGGCGAGCGCGGCGACGGCGGCGTCCGCCGCGGCGGTGGCGGCCGCCGGCGCCTCGTAGTGCGCCGGCGACCAGCGCGTCGTGACCTGCTCGGGGGACCAGGGGCCGCGCGCGAGGAGTCCGGGCGCCGTCGTCATTCCGTCACAGGGTACGGTGGCGCCCGTGACCGGGCGCACCCGCAATCGCTGGGGCTGGGGCTACGAGGACGCGACGATCGGCCCCGAGGAGGCCGCGGCGGCCGCCGAGCACCTCCCGGCGCTGCTGGGGTTCGCCGGCGGCGAGCTCGAGGCGCCGGTCCCGCTCGAGCGCGCCGCGCTGCCGGCGCCGCGGATCGCGCCGCCCGGCGGGGCGCTCGGCGAGGTGTGCCGCGCGGACGCCGAGGCCCGGGCGGGCCACGCCTACGGCAAGTCGTACCTGGACACGGTCCGGGCCTTCCGCGGCGTCTACGAGCACGCGCCGGACGTCGTGGCGACCCCGCGCGACGAGCAGCAGGTCGAGGCGCTGCTCGAATGGGCGGCCGGCGCGAACGCCGCGGTGATCCCCTACGGCGGCGGCACGAGCGTCGTCGGCGGCGTCGAGGCGCGGATCCCCGGGCACTTCGACGGGGCGCTGTGCCTGGACCTCGGCGCGCTCGATGCGGTGCACGAGGTGGACGACGTCTCGCGCGCCGCGCGGATCGGCGCGGGGGCGAGCGGCCCGCGGCTCGAGGCGCAGCTCGCCCGGCACGGGCTGACGATGCGCTTCTTCCCGCAGTCGTTCGAGCTCTCGACGCTCGGCGGCTGGATCGCCACGCGCGCCGGCGGCCACTTCGCCACGAAGCTCACGCACGTCGACGATCTCGTCGAGAGCGTGCGCGCGATCACGCCGGCCGGGGCGTGGGCCTCGCGCCGGCTGCCGGGTTCGGGAGCGGGCGTCGCGCCGGACCGGATGCTGCTCGGCTCCGAGGGGGCGCTGGGCGTGATCACCGAGGCCTGGGTGCGCGTGCAGCCGCGCCCCGAGCACCGCGCGGGCCGGGCCGTGCGCTTCGGCTCGTTCCTCGACGGCGCCGAGGCCGTGCGGGCGCTCGCCCAGTCCGGCCTCGACCCGGCGAACTGCCGGCTGATCGACGAGCTCGAGGCGCAGCAGACCGGCGCCGGCGACGGCTCGTGCGCGGTGCTCGTCCTCGGCTTCGAGTCGACCGCCGAGCCGGTGGACGGCGACCTCGAGGCGGCGCTGCGGATCTGCCGGGCGCACGGCGGGACGTGGGACGAGCCCTCCGGGACGGGCGGCGGCTCGTCGGCCGCCTGGCGCGAGGCGTTCCTGCGGATGCCCTACCTGCGCGACATGCTGCTGCGGATCGGCGTCCTGGCCGACACGTTCGAGACGGCGATCACCTGGGACCGCTTCCCCGCCTTCCATGCGGCGGTGCTCGGGGCCGCGCGTGACGCGCTCGGGGAGCCGTGCCGCGTCACGTGCCGGTTCACGCACGTCTACCCGGACGGGCCGGCGCCGTACGTGACGGTGATGGCGCCGGCACGGCGCGGGGACGAGGTCGCCCAGTGGCACGAGATGAAGCGCGCGGCGAGCGACGCGATCCTCGCCGGCGGCGGCACGATCACCCATCACCACGCGGTCGGGCGCGACCACCGGCCGTGGTACGACGCCCAGCGCCCGGACGTGTTCGCCGCGGCGCTGGCCGGGGCCAAGGCGGCGGTCGACCCGGCCGGGATCATGAACCCCGGGGTGCTGGTCGGCTGACGCTTGACACGGTGAGTGTGTGAGTGCATACTCACTCCTCGATGACGACCGCCGCCGGCACCCCCCGCAAGCTCTCCACCGCCGACGACCGGCGCGTGGAGCTGCTGTCCGCCGCGCGCGAGCAGTTCGCGCGGCGCGGGTACTACGGCACGCCGACCACGGAGATCGCCAAGGCCGCCGGGATCTCCCAGGCGTACCTGTTCCGGCTCTTCCCGACGAAGGAGGAGCTGTTCGTCGCCTGCGTGCAGCGCACGATGGACATGACGCGCGAGGAGTTCACCCGGGCGGCCGCGCCGCACGCGGGGGACCCCGAGGCGGCGCTCGAGGCGATGGCCCAGCGCTACGACGAGCTGCTCCAGCAGACCGACCTGCTGCTCGGGCAGCTCCACGCCTACGCGGCGTGCCAGGAGCCGCCGGTCCGCGAGGCGGTGCGCACCGGCTACGGCCGCCTCGTCGAGACGGTGCGCGAGCTCAGCGGCGCGCCCGACGAGCGCATCCAGGAGTTCTTCGCCAAGGGCATGCTCATCAACGTGATCGCCGCGATGGGCGCGCACGAGCTCGACGAGCCGTGGGCCCGCGCGCTGATGACCGGGCACGAGGGCTGCTGACCCGCCATGCCCCGCCGGCCGCTCCGACCGATCTTCCCCGACGCCGGAGTGAGTGATCGCTCGCTCCTGGTGCGTAAGCACTCAGACAACAAGGAGGACCCGATGTCCGCCACCACCCGCCAGACCCTCCTCGCCGAGGAGACGCGCAGGTTCCCCGG
>JALOLQ010000133.1 GCA_025455895.1 Solirubrobacteraceae bacterium | reverse complement strand
GCACTCCGGGGATGCGCAGGAGCCGCGGGCGGTCGGATGGAACGCCGAGCGGGCGCTGATGCATCCGGCCGCTCTCGCCTACGGACAACCCGCACGCGCCCGCTGTCCGTGCACAGCGACGCTTCGGGCTAGTCCGGACGCCCGGGAACCCCGCTGCGCAGCTGGGTGGCCCACTCGTCGAGGCGCGCGCGGTGGTCCTCCGTCATGCCCTGGGTCGGGTCGGTCTCGACCAACAGCGTCGGCCCCGGGCGGGCGGCGGCCCAGGTGTGGCAGGCGTCGTTGAAGGCGTCGTCGATCCAGGCGAGCGGGCGGTGGGGGCCGGCGTGGGCGTCGATCGCCGTGAGCTTCCAGTGGCCGGCGGTGGTGCAGCCCGGCCCGGAGGCGTGGTCGAACGACAGGTACGGCCACGGGCCGAGCCCAAGGGCGTGCGGCAGGTGCTCGTTGGCGCGGTCCTCCCAGCCGGTGCACCAGACGGGCTCGTAGCGGGCGGTCAGGGCGAGCAGGTGCCGGGCCGCCTCGGCCGAAAGGAGATGGGGCATCCCGTCGACGCTCGCCCACCTCCCGGGTGGACGTTCGTCCGAGGGGAAGCCGAACAGCGAGATCACGCCGTCGACGTCGACCAGGAGCAGCGGTTTGCCGGACATGCAGGGGGTTCACGTGCCTGCGCGCCACATCGGCGCGCGCGCAGCGCGGGCAGGGTACCCTTCTCAGGCAGCGAATCGGTCAACGCCACCGTCGACGGTGCCGATGACACGGACGATCACCGCGCCGGCTTCCCCGACCGACTCGCTCTCCCTCTCTGCATGACGCTGCAACTCGGCATCCTCTTCGCGCTGCTCTGCGCCATCGGCTCGAACCTCGCGTTCTTCTTCAAGCATCGCGGGGCGTGCACGGCCCCCGCCGTGGACATCCGCCACCCGCTGCGGACCGCTGCCGCGCTGTGGCGCTCGAAGTGGTTCGCGATCGGCATGCTCGTCGGCGGCGGCGCCTGGCTGCTGCACGTGGCCGCGCTGTCGCTCGCCCCGCTCTCGCTCGTGCAGGCGGTGCTCGCCGGCGGCGTCGCGCTGATCGCCGTGATGGCCGACCGCGTCTTCGGCCTCGAGGTCGGGCGCCGGCAGTGGTGGGGCCTCGGCCTGACCGCCGTCGGGCTCGTCCTGCTCGCGGTCACGATGCCCGCCGCCGACGGGTCGCACTCGTCGTACTCCGTCGCCCCGATGGTCGCCTTCGAGGCCGGCCTGCTGGGCGTGGGCGCGCTCCTGATCTTCGGCCCGCGGGCCGCCGGCGCACGGGCCGAGCATCACGGGGTCGCGCTCGCCGCGGCGTCCGGCATCCTCTTCGGCGTCTGCAACGTGTCGGTCAAGGCGCTGTCCGGCCTGGTCGGGCACCACGGCCTGCTGGCGCTCGTGAGCCCGTGGACCGCGGTCGCGCTCGCGGCCTCGGTCGCCGCGTTCTACGCGTCGGCCCGCAGCCTCCAGGACGGCGGCGCGGTCGAGGTGATCGCGATCACCGGCACGACGATGAGCATCGTGTGCATCTCGGGCGGGATCCTCGTCTTCGGCGATCCGCTGCCCGGCACCGCGCTCGGCATCGCCGTCCAGGGCGTCGCGTTCCTGCTCGTGGTCATCGCCTCCGCGCTGACGCCTGCGCCGCGGGCGGCCGTGGACCGGCCGCGCACGCCCGCGCCCGCCGCGGCCTGATCGCACGCCGCGCCGCCGCGTCGCGCCGTTGTCCGGCGCGGACAAACCGTGCCCGTGCGATCCACCGTCCTGTCGGCGATCCGGCGGTGTGCTTCCCGGTACGGTTGTCCAGATCGCTCACGCGATCTGACGAAGTGGAGAAGAGGAAGCGAGGGGTGTGATGGCGCAAGCCGCCACGAGCGAGTACCAGGAGCTGGCCCGCCGGCACCTGTGGCTGCACTTCAGCCGCATGGGCGCCTACGAGCGCGGGGCCGAGATGCCGATCATCGTCCGCGGGGACGGGTGCTACGTCTGGGACGAGCACGGCAACCGCTTCCTCGACGGGCTCAGCGCGCTGTTCTGCGTGAACATCGGCCACGGGCGCGCCGACATCGCCCAGGCGGGCGCCGACCAGGCCGCCGAGCTCGGCTTCTTCACCACCTGGTCCTACGCGCATCCGCGCGCCATCGAGCTGGCGGCGAAGGTCGCCTCGCTGGCGCCGGGGGACCTCAACCGCGTCTTCTTCACCAGCGGCGGCGGCGAGTCGGTCGAGACGGCGCTGAAGGTCGCCCGTCACTACCACAAGCTCCGCGGCAAGCCGATGAAGACGAAGTTCATCGCGCGCGAGGTCGCCTACCACGGCACGACGCTCGGCGCGCTCAGCGCCACCGGCGTCACCGGCCTGCGCGAGCCGTACGAGCCGTTCACCCCCGGGGGCTGCCACGTCCCGAACACGAACCTCTACCGCCTGCCGCCCGGCTACGGGGCCGAGAACCTCGCCGAGGCGATCAGGCACCGGATCGAGTTCGAGGGCCCGGACACGGTCGCCGCGGTGATCATGGAGCCCGTCCAGAACGCCGGCGGCTGCTTCGTCCCGCCCGAGGGCTACTGGCAGCGCGCGCGCGAGATCTGCGACGAGTACGACGTGCTGCTGATCTCCGACGAGGTCATCTGCTCGTGGGGTCGCCTGGGCACCTGGTTCGGCGCCCAGCGCTTCGGCTACCAGCCGGACATCATCACCACCGCCAAGGGGCTCACCTCGTCGTACGCCTCGATGGGGGCGATGATCGCCTCCGACCGGATCATCGAGCCGTTCCTCGAGGGCACGAACTCGTTCGTCCACGGCTTCACCTTCGGCGGGCACCCGATGGCCTCGGCCGTCGCGATGGCCAACATCACCGCGTTCGAGGAGGAGGGCATCCTCGAGAACGTCAACGAGAACGAGCCGCACTTCCGCGCGATGCTCGAGTCGCTGCGCGACATCCCGATCGTCGGGGACGTACGCGGCGCGGGCTACTTCCACGCGATCGAGCTCGTCAAGGACCGCGAGACGAAGGAGACCTTCGACGGGGAGGCGGCCGAGACGCTGCTGCGCGGCTACCTCAGCGGCGAGCTGTTCCGCCGCGGGCTGATCTGCCGCGCCGACGACCGCGGGGACCCGGTCATCCAGCTCGCCCCGCCGCTGATCGCCGGGCCCGAGCAGTTCGAGGAGATGGAGGCGATCCTGCGCCCGATCCTCGAGGAGGCCAGCCGCCGGATGGACAGTCACTAGCCGCCACCGTGCTGACGCTGCGCGACGTCCTCGGGGACCTCGACGTCCGCCTGCTCGCCGGCGAGGCGAACCTCGGCGTGCCCGTGCGCTGGGTGCACATCAGCGAGCTCGCCGACCCGACCGCGTTCCTCGCCGGCGGCGAGTTGCTGCTCACCACCGGGCTCACGCTCGACACGCCGCGCAAGCAGCGCGAGTTCGTCGGGCGGCTCGCGGACCACGGGCTCGCCGGGCTCGGCTACGGCATCGGCTTCGCGCACCAGAAGGTCCCGAAGGCGATCGTCGACACCGCCGCCGAGCGCGACTTCCCGCTCTTCGAGGTGCCCTACGACACGCCGTTCATCGCGATCACCGAGCGCGCCTTCACGCGGCTGGTCAACGAGCAGTACGCGCTCCTGCGCCGCTCGATCGCCGCCCAGGAGCGCCTTCAGCGGATCATCCTCAGCGAGCGCGGCCTGGACGAGATCGTCGCGGCGCTCGCCGCGCTGATCGGCGGGCCGGCGCTCGTCTACGACGGGCGCGGCGAGCTCCAGGCCGCTCATGCGTTCCGCCGCGAGCTGGCTCCCGACGTGGTCGCCGCCGCCGGCGAGGAGCTGCGCGAGCGGGCCCGCCGCGGCGACGCGCGCGGCTTCGTGCCCGCCCACCCGGACCTCGCCGCGCGGGCGCTCGCGCTGCCCGTCGGGTCGCCCGACTCGCCCGACGGGGGCCTGCCGCAGGCCTGGCTCGTCGGAGCCAAGGAGGACGGCGCGCTCGCCGAGATCGACCGCCTGATCCTCCACCAGGCGGTGACCGTGATCGCCCTCGAGCTGCTGCGCCGGCGCGTCGCCGACACCACCGAGCGCCGCCTGGCCGGCGATGTCCTCTCCGCCGCGCTCGCCGGCGAGCTCGCCGGCCCCGATCTCGTGCGGCGGCTCGCGCCGTTCGGCCTCGGCGGGCGCGTCACGACGCTCGTCCTGCAGCCCGCCGACCGGCGCGCCGAGGCGGTCGAGAGCGCGCTCGGCGAGGCCCTGCGCGGCGAGGCGGTCAGCGGCCTCGTCGCCCCGCACGGTCGCCTGGTCGGGGCGCTCATGCCCGGGTTCCTCGACGACGAGCTGTTCGAGCTCGGCGCCCGCATCACCCGGCGCGTCGCCGAGCAGACCGGGGCGCTGCTCGGCGCCGGGGCCGGCCGCGCGGTCGCCGCCGGCGAGGTGCGCGAGAGCTGGAACGAGGCGCGGTTCGCGCTCGAGGCCCGCGCCATGACCGGCGCGGCGCCGGCGAACGGCAACGGCGGCGGAGGAGCCCCCGCCGCGCCGGCGCTCGCCAGCTACCGCGACCTCGGCTCGTTCCAGCTGCTGCTCTCGCTCCAGGACTCCGACGCGCTGCGGCTCTACTGCGACTCGCTGCTGGGCCCGATCGAGAGCGGCGAGGGCCACTACGGCGGCGAGCTGATGCGCTCGCTCGAGGCGTTCATCGAGTGCAACGGCCAGTGGGAGGCCGCCGCGCGCCGGCTCTACTGCCACCGCCACACCCTGCGCTACCGGATCCGCAAGATCGAGGAGCTGACCGGGCGCGACCTCGCCTCCGCCCGTGACCGGATCGAGTTCTGGCTCGCCCTGCGCGGCCGCGAGCTCGTCCAGCCCGCCGCGCCCAGCACCGCGCCATGACCACCACCAGCCACAAGGAGCACCCGTGAAGATCGGCGTCCCGACCGAGATCAAGACCGACGAGTACCGCGTCGCGATGACGCCCTCCGGCGTGCGCGAGCTGACCCAGCGCGGGCACGAGGTCCTCATCCAGGAGGGCGCCGGCCTCGGCTCGGCGGTCGCCGACGCGGACTACGTCGCCCAGGGCGCGCAGATCGTGCCCGACGCCGACGCGGTCTTCGCGCAGGCCGACATGGTGGTCAAGGTCAAGGAGCCGCAGGCGGTCGAGATCGCCCGGCTGCGCGAGCACCAGACGCTCTTCACCTACCTGCACCTCGCGCCCGACCCCGAGCAGACCCATGCTCGAGAAGCCGCTCGGCGGCCGCGGGCTGCTGCTCGGAGGGGTGCCCGGCGTCGCCGCGGGGCGCGTGATGGTGATCGGCGGCGGCGTCGTCGGCCAGAACGCCGCGCAGGTCGCGCTCGGGATGGGCGCCGAGGTCTACCTCTACGACCGCAACATCGACCGCCTGCGCGAGCTCGAGCACCAGATGAACTGGCTCGCCTCCACGTGCTTCGCGTCCACGCTCGAGATCGAGCAGCGCCTCGGCGACGTGGACCTCGTGATCGGCGCCGTGCTCGTCAAGGGCGGCAAGGCGCCGCACGTCGTCACCCGCGAGCAGCTGAAGCTCATGAAGCCGGGCGCCGTGCTCGTCGACGTCTCGATCGATCAGGGCGGCTGCTTCGAGACCTCGCGCGCGACGACCCACAGCGACCCCACCTACGAGGTGGACGGGATCATCCACTACTGCGTCGCGAACATGCCCGGCGCGGTGCCGATCACCTCGACCTGGGCGCTCACGAACGCCACGATGCCCTACGTGCTGAAGCTCGCCGACCAGGGGGTCCACGCCGCCCTGGCCTCCGACCCCGGCTTCCTGACCGGGCTCAACGTCGCCGCCGGCAAGGTCACCTACGAACCGGTGGCGATCGACCAGGGCCGCGAGTACACCAGCCCGCAGGACGCGCTCGCGCTCGTGCCCGCGGCGGGCTGACCGGCGCTGCTACTCTCCTGCGTCGCATGCCCACGACCAGCCAGCTCATCCGCAAGGGCCGCACGCCCAAGGCGAAGAAGCTCTCCACGCCCGGCCTGAAGTCCGGCAAGGGGCGCAAGAAGAAGGTCGCCGCGCCCCAGCGCCGCGGCGTCTGCACGCGCGTCTACACCACCACCCCCAAGAAGCCGAACTCGGCGCTGCGCAAGGTCGCGCGCGTGCGGATCTCCGGCGGGGCGGAGGTCACGGCCTACATCCCGGGCGAGGGCCACAACCTGCAGGAGCACTCCGTCGTGCTCGTGCGCGGCGGCCGCGTCAAGGACCTGCCGGGCGTGCGCTACAAGGTCGTGCGCGGCACGCTCGACGCCGCCGGCGTCAGCGATCGCAAGCAGGCTCGCAGCCAGTACGGCGTCAAGAAGAAGTAGGGAAGCTCGCATGCGCCGCAACCAGGCCACCATCCGGCCCGTCGAGCCGGACCCCGTCCTCCGCTCGCGTCTCGTCCAGCAGGTGATCAACAAGGTCATGCTGGACGGCAAGAAGTCCACGGCCGAGCAGATCGTCTACGAGGCGCTCGCCATCCTCGGCGAGAAGACCGGCAACGACCCGGTCGAGGCGCTCGAGGCGTCGATCAAGGCGCTCACCCCGCAGCTCGAGGTGCGCTCCCGCCGCGTCGGCGGCGCCACCTACCAGGTGCCCGTCGAGGTGCCCGCCCGTCGTTCGCGCACGCTCGCCGTCCGCTGGCTCGTCGAGTTCGCCCGCCAGCGCCGCGAGAAGACGATGGCCCAGCGGCTCGCCAACGAGCTGCTCGACGCCCAGCAGCAGCAGGGCGGCGCCTACAAGCGCAAGGACGACATCTACCGCATGGCGCAGGCCAACAAGGCCTTCGCCCACTATCGCTGGTAGCGGGCGCCGAGCCCGCCATCGGCGGCCGCCCCGACGACGTCGATCACCGTCCGGCGGCGTCCTCGCCTGGCCGATAGCGGTGCTATCGGCTGCGGCTGCGTCCTGGCCGGACGGCGCCGACGACGCCGGGATCGGCCACCGCTGGGGGGCTCGACCCCCGCTCCCCGCGCCCTCGCCGGCGCCCGAAGCGTTGGTCCGCCGGCCCGAG
>JALOLQ010000132.1 GCA_025455895.1 Solirubrobacteraceae bacterium | reverse complement strand
TGCCCGACCTCGCGAAGGTCGTCGTGTGTCTCGGCGGCGGCGGGCTCGCGGCCGGGACGGCGGTCGCGGTGAAGGCGACGCGCCCGCAGGTCGAGGTCGTCGGCGTCCAGGCCGAGGTGATGGCCGCCTATCCGGCGTCGCTCGCCGCCGGGCACCCGGTCGAGGTCCCCGCGGTGACGACGATCGCCGACGGCATCGCGCTCAAGCGCCCCGGCGACGTCACCTTCCCGCTGATCCGCGAGCACCTCGACGCCGTCGTCACGGTCGGCGAGGACGACATCGCCGAGGCGATGGTGCTGCTGCTCGAGCGGGCGAAGCTCGTCGTCGAGGGCGGCGGCGCCGTCGGCGTCGCGGCGCTGCTGACCGGCGCGGTCGCGCCCGCCGCGAGCGGGACGACGTGCGTGATCCTCAGCGGCGGCAACGCCGACGCGGGGCTGCTCGCGAGCGTCACCCGCCTGCACGAGAGCCGCGCGGGGCGGCGCCTGGTGCTCTTCACCCGCGTCGAGGACCGCCCGGGCGGCCTCGCGCGCCTGCTGGCCACGGTGAGCGCCGCGGGCGGGAACCTCGTCGACGTCGAGCACGTGCGCGAGGGCGTGCCGCTGCACGTGCTCGAGACCGGCGTGCAGCTCGTGCTCGAGACGCGCGGCCCCGAGCACGCGGCCGACGTGCGCCGCGCGCTCGAGCACGCGGGCTACGCGCTGTCGCCGGAACCCGGCTCGTAGGCGGCGAGCGCGGCGATCACGGTCTGGAGCCACAGGCGCTCGTCCTCGTCGGCCACCTGCAGGCGCCGCCGGGCCCACGCCTCGATGTCGGGACGCGAGCCGATCGCCGCGCGCGCCCCGGTCACCGCGTAGCGGCCGTCGTCGAGCGCGACGAGCGTCCCCGGGCGATCCCAGCGCACGCGCAGGCGCTCGAGCACCTCCCGGCCGCGCACCTCGCGCGGGCGCGCGGGGTCGCCCATGCCCTCCGACCACGCCCACGACGAGAAGACCGGCGCGCGTCCCGGCATCCGCGGCGCCCGGCGCGCCGCGGGGCCGACCGGGCCGGCGCGCCAGCGCTCCATCAGCGCGTCGACCTCGCGCGCGGTCTCGCGCCGCACGAGCACGTGCAGCTCGTCGCCCGGCCGGACGACCGTCGCGCCGCGCGGCGGGATCGCCTGGTCGCCGCGCACGAGCGCACTCACCATCGCCTCGCGGGGGAGGCCGAGGTCGAGGACGCGCAGGCCGGCGATCGCGTCCCCCGGGCCGACGGTGAACTCGACGACCTCTGCGCCGAGCCGCGCGATCGTCCCCGTCTCGGTCAGCGGCTGCGGCAGCGCCGGCTCGTACGAGGTGACGCCGAGGCGCCGTGCCAGCGCCTCGACCGTCGAGCCCTGGAGGACGGCGGAGAGCACGACGGCGAAGAACACGAGGTCGAAGATGCCCTGCCCGCCGGGCACGTCGCCGACGACGACGAACGTCGCCAGCACGACCGGCACCGCGCCGCGCAGGCCGGCCCAGCCGATGACGAACGCCTCGCGCGCGGAGAAGCCGAACGGCGCGACCGCCGCGGCGGCGGCGAGCGGCCGGGCGACGAGCGCGAGCACGAGCGCGATCGCCGTGCCCTCGAGGACGATCTCGTCGAGGCGCCCGGGGAAGACGAGCAGGCCGAGCATGACGAAGAGGGCGACCTGCGCGACCCAGGCCAGGCCGTCGTGGAAGCTGCCGACCGTGCGCCGCGCCGGGATCGGCGCGTCCCCGAGCGCCAGCCCCGTGAGGTAGATCGCCAGGAACCCCGAGCCCCCGAGCGCCGCGGGCGCGCCGAAGGCGAGCGCGGCCACCGCGAGCGTCGCGACCGGGTAGAGCCCCGACGACGGGAGCCGCAGGCCGGTCAGCACGCGCCGCGCGGCGAGGCCGATCGCCAGGCCGAACGCGGCCCCGAGCGCCAGCTCCTTGACGAGCAGCCAGGCGACGTCGGCGGCGCCCGTGCCGTCGACGGTGATGATCTCGATCAGCGCCAGCACGAGCAGCACGGCGATCGGGTCGTTGAAGCCCGATTCGCCTTCGAGCGTGCGCGCGAGCCGCCGCTGGAGCTGCGAGCCGCGCAGCAGCGCGAAGATCGCCGCGCCGTCCGTGGAGGAGAGGACGGCGCCGACGAGCAGGCCCTCGGTGAGCGACAGCCCGAGCACGGGCGCGGCGACGAGGCCGGTGATCGCCGCGGTCAGCGCGGTGCCGACGACGGCGAGGCTCAGCGCGGGCCGCACCACCGGGCGGATCTCGCGCCAGCCCGCCTGGAGGCCCCCGTCGAAGAGGATCAGCGCGAGCCCGACGGTGCCGAGCGTCTTGGCGAGCGCGTAGTCGCCGAAGTCGACCCAGCCGGTGACGTCCGAGCCGATCACCATCCCGACGGCGAGGAACAGCAGCATCGCCGGGATCCGCATCCGCGCGGCGAGCAGCGACGCGGCCACCGCCACGGCGAGCAGCGCGCCCACGATGAGGACCTGCTCGCCGACCGTCACCCGGGCAAGGATCGCAGGGCGCCCAGTCGGCGCAGGCGCCTCCTACAGCGCGTCGCCCAGCGGCGTCACGTACGCGCCGCTGATGCCGCCGTCCACGAGGAAGTTCGCGGCGGTCACGAACGACGAGTCGTCGGAGGCGAGGAAGACGACGGCGCTCGCCATCTCCTCGGCGCGCGCGAAGCGGCCCATCGGGACGTGCACGAGCCGCCGCGCCGCCTTCTCGGGGTCCTTCGCGAAGAGCTCGCGCAGCAGCGGCGTGTCCACCGGGCCCGGGGACAGCGCGTTCACCCGCACGCCCTCGCGCGCGAACTGCACGCCCAGCTCGCGCGAGAGCGCCAGCACGCCGCCCTTCGAGGCGGTGTAGGAGATCTGGGAGGTCGCGGCGCCGAGCGTCGCGACGAACGAGGCGGTGTTGATCACCGAGCCGCGGTGCGGGGCGTGGTTCTCGAGCAGGTGCGGGATGCCGTGCTTGCAGCACAGGAAGACGGACTTGAGGTTCACGTCCTGCACGCGCTGCCAGGCGTCGAGGCCGGTGTCGAGCACCGAGGCGTCGTCGTCGGGGGAGATGCCGGCGTTGTTGAAGAGCACGTCGATCCGCCCGAACCGCTCACGCACCTGCGCGTACATCTGCCGGACGGCGTCCTCCTCGGTGACGTCCACGGCGAGCGCGAGGTCTCCGGGAGCGCCCTCGCGCAGGTCCACGCCGGCCACCTGCGCGCCCTCGCGGCGGAAGGCCTCGACGGTCGCGGCGCCGATGCCGCCGCTGGCGCCCGTGACGACGCAGACCTTGCCCTCGAGTCGGCCGGCCACGGTCAGTCCTCCTGGGTTCGGTAGTAGATGGTCTTCACCTCGGTGTAGGCGTCCGTCGCGTGCGGCCCGAGCTCGCGGCCGTAGCCGCTCTGCTTGAAGCCGCCGAACGGCGTCGTGACGCGCACCGAGCTGTTGGAGTTGATCGAGAGGTTGCCGGACTCCAGCGCCCGCGCGACGCGCAGCGCCTTGGCGCCGTCGCGCGTCCAGACCGAGCCCGAGAGCCCGTAGATCGTGTCGTTCGCCAGGCGGATCGCCTCGGCCTCGCCGGTGAAGGGGATGACGCACGCGACCGGGCCGAAGATCTCCTCGGTCGCCGCGGGGTCGGCGCGGTCGACGGGATGGAGCACCGTCGGCGGGAACCAGTGCCCGGGGCCGTCCGGGACGCTGCCGCGGAAGGCGACCGGGGCATCCTCCGGCACGAACGCGGCGACGCTCTCGCGCTGCCCGGCGGAGATCAGCGGGCCCATCTCGGTGGCCTCGTCGAGCGGGTCGCCGACCCGGATCGACGTCACCGCGGGCTCGAGCGCGGCGAGGAAGCGCTCGACCGCGGAGGCCTCGACGAGGATCCGCGAGCGCGCACAGCAGTCCTGGCCGGCGTTGTCGAAGACCGCCCAGGGCGCCGCCGCCGCGGCGGCCTCCACGTCGGCGTCGGCGAAGACGACGTTCGCGGACTTGCCGCCCAGCTCGAGCGTGACGCGCTTGATCGTCCGCGCCGCGGCGGCGGCGATCCCGGCCCCGACCTCGGTCGAGCCGGTGAAGGCGATCTTCCCGACCCCGGGGTGCTCGACGAGTCGCTGCCCGCACGTGCGCCCGGGGCCGACGACGACGTTCACCACGCCGTCGGGCAGCCCGGCCTCGGCGGCGATCTCGGCGAAGCGCAGCGCGGTGAGCGGCGTCAGCTCGGCCGGCTTGAGCACGACGGTGTTCCCGGCGGCGAGCGCCGGGGCGAGCTTCCACGACGCGATCGCGAGCGGGAAGTTCCACGGCGTGATCAGGCCGACGACGCCGATCGGCTCGCGGAAGGTCATCGCCACGCCGCCGTCGACGGGGATCGTGTCCCCGAGCAGCCGCTCCGGGGCGGCGGCGAAGTAGCGGAAGGTGGCGATCGCCCCGCCGATCTCGCCGCGTGCGGCGCCGATCGGCTTGCCGGCGTTGCGCGCTTCGAGCACCGCCAGTTCCTCGTGGTGGGCGTCGAGCGCGGCGGTGAGGTCGCGCAGGATCCCGGCGCGGGTCCCGGGGGCGAGCCCGCGCCACGCGGGGAGCGCCTCGGCGGCGCGGGCCACGGCCGCGTCGGTCTCCTCGACCCCGGCGCGCGGCAGCGTCGCGAGCGGCGCCTCGGTCGCGGGCTCGAGGACGGTGAGGGTCTCGCTCATGCGGTCCAGTGAAGCAAAGGTCTGGTTGTCAGGCCAAAGGCCGGGAACGACGACCGCCCGGCCCGCATGCGGCGGACCGGGCGGTGTCCTGAGCGTCGAGGCCTACGGCGCCTCGGGGAACTTCGGCGGCTCGCCGATCTCGGCCTCGAGCGACTTCGCGTCTTCCTCGATCGGGGTGTGGAAGTGCTTCTTCCCGCTCGTCCGCCAGTAGATCCAGGCGAAGAGGATCACCAGGAGCACCGTCAGCGGCGCGTAGTTCGCGTACTTCACGTCCCACTCGTCGCGCCAGGGCGCGGCGGCCGGCGTGAACGGCAGCGAGAAGATGATCACGCAGAGGATCACCCACACGACCGCGATCGGGTTGAGCCACTTGTACTTCTGGCCCAGGTTCCACGGCCCGCGCTCGAACGCCTCGCCCTGCCGCCAGCGCAGGTACACCGGGAAAGAACGCGTACGGGAAGGCGTTCTCGTCGCCCTCGAGCGCCGGGACGGTGATGATGAAGGCGGCCAGCGCCATGATGACGACCGACATGTAGGGCACCCGGTGGTGGTTGAGCCGCGTCCAGATCGAGCTGCCCGGCAGCGCGCCGTCGCGCGAGAACGCGTAGCACATGCGCGAGGCGCTGGTCAGGCACGCCAGGCCGCAGAACAGCTGCCCGACGGTGGAGATGAGGATCACCATCTTCGCGGCCCACGAGTCCAGGAACCCGTTGAAGATCGCCAGCGACGAGCCGGCGCCCTCGTTGACCACCTCCGGATCGCTGACGGCGAAGGTGATCGCCAGCAGCACGAACCAGCCGATCAGGCCGGACCAGAAGACCGACTTCCACACGCCCTTGGCCGCCGCCTCGCTCGCGCCGCGCGTCTCCTCGGAGACGTGGGCCGAGGCGTCGTAGCCGGTCACGGTGTACATCGTCAGCAGGAAGCCCAGCGGCAGGACGACCAGCCAGAAGACCCCGCCGCTGATGCCGTCGCCCCAGCCGGAGTTGTTGATCCGCTCGGTGAAGACGAAGTCCGCGCTCGCGTGATCGGACGGCACGAAGACGAGGATCCCGATGATCACCGCGACGCCGAGCACGTGCCACCAGACCGACACCGAGTTGATCCGGGCCACGAGCGGCGAGCTGAAGATGTTGATCGCCATGTGCACCAGCAGGATCAGCGAGAACAGCACGAACGTCTCGGCCAGGATGTGGACGCCGTCCTCGAAGTTCATCCCGAAGATGCTCACGCCGTAGAGGCCGAGCAGGGCGTTGAGGAACGTCGCCGCGGCGTAGTCCACCGAGGCGACCACGGCCACCAGGCCGATGAGGTTGAACCAGCCCGTGAACCATCCCCAGGCCGGGCCGCCGAGCTTCGCCGACCACCAGTAGATGGCGCCCGCGGTCGGGTAGGACGACGCCAGCTCGGCCATCGAGAAGGCGACCGTCAGGATCAGCGCGACGATGATCGGCCAGCCCCAGGAGATGACGACCGGGCCGCCGTTGTTCCAGGCCTGGCCGTAGGTGGTGAAGCACCCGGCCAGGACGGAGATGATGGTGAACGAGATCGCGAAGTTCTGGAAGCTGCTCCAGCCGCGGTTCAGCGTCTGGTCGTAGCCGAGTTCCTTCAGACGTGCCTCGTCTGCTGTGAGCTCAGTGCTCTGTTCGGTCGTGCTCACGCCGTGTGCCCCTCCTCAGTGGTCGACGGGTGCCGTGACGAGGCCGGTGCACCCCCTCGGACCGAAAAGGTCTGAGGGTCCGGCCTCTGGCGGCGCGAATGTACGTCCGCCGTCGGACGGAAGTCAAGTGGGGATCGGCACAAGGGCTGGCGCCGGGGCGTTCACGCCGCCGGCAGCAGCCCCGCGAGCACGTGCTCGGTGCCGTGCAGGTGGTCCGCGACGATCCCCAGCGCACGCGCGGCGTTGCGCTCGCGCACCGCGGCGAGGATCCGGGCGTGCTGCTCGTTGGAGTGCTGGAGCACCTCGGGCGGATGCGGGATGTGGGTGATGAGATCGGTCATCGCGCCCTGCGCCTCGGTCATCGCGGCGACGAGCCGCGCGCTGCCCGTCGTCTCCGCGAGGCCGATGTGGAAGCGCACGTCGGTCGGCCGGAAGGCCTCGTAGTCCTCGAGCAGGTCGTCCATCCGCTCGACGAGCTGCGCCAGCTCGGCGAGCTGCCCGGGCTCGGCGCGCTCGCACGCCAGCGCGACCGCGCCGAACTCGACGGCGAGCCGCATGTCGCACGCGTCGCGCCAGCGCCCGAGCAGCTCGGTGCTCGGCGCGACGGCCGGCGGCAGCGGGTCGGAGACGAACGTGCCGCCGCCGCGCCCGCGGGTCGCGTAGAGGTGGCCGGACTCGGTGAGCGCGGTGAGCGCCTGGCGCAGCGTCGAGCGCGCGATCCCGAGCTGGTGGCAGAGCTCGCGCTCCGGCGGGAGCTTCGTCCCGGGGCCGAGCAGCCCGAGCTTGATCGCCGTCCCGAGGCGGTCGACGGTCTCCTCGAACGCCGTCTGCGAGCGGACGGGCGAGAAGACCGTGGCCAGAGACGGAGCGGGCGAGAGGCTCATAGGCGCTCGAAGCCGCGCACGCGCTCCCAGTCGGTGACGGCGGCGTCGAACGCCTCGAGCTCGACCCGCGCGTTGTTGAGGTAGTGCTCGACGACGTCGTCGCCGAACGCCTCGCGCGCGACGGCGCTGGCGGCGAAGTGGTCGCGCGCGTCGCGCAGCGTCGTCGGGACGCGCGGCTTGTCGGAGGCGTAGGCGTTGCCGCTGACCGGCTCCTCGAGCGTCAGGCCGGCGTCGACGCCGTGCAGCCCGGCGGCGATCAGCGCGGCGAGCACGAGGTAGGGGTTGACGTCCGCGCCCGGGAGGCGGCACTCGATCCGCTTGCCCTTGCCCTCCCCGAGCACGCGCAGCGCGCAGGTGCGGTTGTCGGTGCCCCAGGCGATCGCCGTCGGCGCGAACGAGGCCGCGGCGAAGCGCTTGTAGGAGTTGACGTTCGGGGCGTGGAAGAGCGTCAGCTCCTCGAGCGTCGCGAGCTGCCCGGCGAGGAACGCCTCGAACACCTCGGGCCGGTCGGCGAACACGGGGCCGTCGTCTGAGTCGCGCAGCGAGAGGTGCACGTGGCACGAGCTGCCCTCGCGCTGGTCGTACTTCGCCATGAAGGAGATCGACATGCCCTCCTGGTCGGCGATCTCCTTGGCGCCGTTCTTGTAGATCGCGTGCTTGTCCGCCGTGGCGAGCACCTCGTCGTAGAGGAAGTTGATCTCGTGCTGGCCGAAGTTGCACTCGCCCT
>JALOLQ010000131.1 GCA_025455895.1 Solirubrobacteraceae bacterium | reverse complement strand
ACGCCCACGTCCCGCTGCTGCTCGGCGACGACGGCGAGCGCCTGGCCAAGCGCCACGGCGCCGTCACGCTCGCCGACCGCGCCGCGCTGGGCGAGTCCCCCGCGGACGTGCGCGCCGCACTCGCCGCATCCGTCGGGCTCGCCGAGCCCGGCGAGCCCGTCACCCCGGAAACCCTCGTCGCGCGCGTTCGCGCGCGCTCCCGGCAGGAGGCCCCCGCATGAGCACCGACCCCGCCCCGCGCCCCCGGCGCAAGGACAGCCCCGGCATGCGCTTCGTGCGCGTCTGGATGCCGCTCCTCATCATCATCTCCGGCCTGCTGCTGGGCATCCTCGTCGGCACCGACGCCGCCTGGGAGGGCGGCGCGCTGCTCATCAGCGCGGGCGTCTCGGTCTGGCTGCTGAACCTCCTCTACCGCGTCGGCGTGCGCGGCGACCGCGACCGCGGCGCGGAGGAGCGTGCGCGCGAGCACTTCGAGCGCCACGGGCGCTGGCCGGACGAGAAGCCGTAGGCTCGCGGTCGTGAACACCGCCGCCTCCGTTCCCGCGCTGGCCGAGCGCGCCCGCGCGACGGGGGCGCTGGCGATCGACACCGAGTTCATGGGCGAGGGCCGCTACCGCGCGCTGCTGTGCCTCGTCCAGGTCGCGGTCCTCGACGCCGAGGGCGAGGTGGAGGTCGCGGTGCTCGACCCGCTCGCCGGCGACCTGGACCCCGCGCCGCTGGCCGCGGTGCTCGCCGACCCCGCCGTGGAGGTGGTGCTGCACGCCGGCCGCCAGGACGTCGCGCTGCTCAAGCGTGCCTGGTCGACCGAGGTGCGCAACGTCTTCGACACCCAGCTCGCCGCCGGATTCGCCGGCCTGCGCTCGCAGCTCGGCTACGAGGCGCTGCTCCAGGAGCTGCTCGGCGTGCGTCTGGGCAAGAGCGCGAGCTTCACCCGCTGGGACCAGCGGCCGCTGAGCGACGAGCAGGCGGGCTACGCGCGCGAGGACGTGCTGCACCTGCTCCAGGCGGCGGACGCGGTCAAGGAGCGCCTCAGCGCCCTCGGGCGCCTGGAGTGGGCGCGCGAGGAGTGCCGCGCGCTCGAGGCCGTCACCGACGTGCGCGACCCGGACACCGTGTTCGGGCGGCTGCCGCGGGTCAACTCGCTCGATCCCGGCCAGCGGGCGGTCGCCCGCGCGCTGGCCGGCTGGCGCGAGGACTGCGCCGCCCAGGAGGACCGGCCGGTGCAGTCGGTCCTGCCGGACGCCGCGCTGGTGGAGATCGCCAAGCGCCGGCCGCGTGACCTGGATCGGCTGCGCCAGATCCGCGGCCTGCACGAGGGAACCGTGCGCCGCCGCGGGCGCGCGATCCTCGACGAGGTCGAGCGCGGCCGGGAGCTGCCGCCGATCCCCGTGGAGGGCACGCGCCCCCCGTCGACGCATCCCGGTGACGCGTCGCTGATCGTGCTCGCCGAGGCGCTCGTGCGGGCCCGCGCGGCCGACGCCGAGCTCGCCTATGAGCTGCTCGCCGCCCGTGCGGACCTCCAGCGGGTCGTCTCCGCCGCCCGCCACGGGACCGACGAGCCCGACGTGCGCACGCTCCAGGGCTGGCGGCGCGAGCTCGTCGGCGCCGAGCTGCTCGAGCTGCTCGCGGGCCGCCGGGCGCTGCGGGTCGGGCCGGACCTCGCGATCACGGTCGACGAGCTCTGATCAGCAGCGCTCGAGCGCGCGCTCGGCGACCTCGCGGCCGGCGGCGACCGCGGCGCGCACCTTGCGCCGATCGGTCTCGAGCCGCGCCACCAAGGGCGTGCCCGGCGGCGGTGCGAGCTGCTGCACCCGGCCCGCCCACGGGCCCTGCCCGGCGCCGGCGGCGGCCAGCGCCGCCGCTTCGGCGTCGTACAGCGCCGGGCGGGCGCGCACGAGGTCCGGGACGCGGCCCGCGAGCCGGTTGAGGACGCGGTCCTCGGCCAGGCCGCGCAGGCGCCCGCGCGCGCCCTTGCGGTAGGCGCCGTCGCGGGAGCGCAGCGCGAGCACGTGCGTGTGGCCCTCGCGCAGCGGGGTCGCGGCGGGGATCGACTCGATCAGCCCGCCGTCGGCCAGCTCGAGGCCGGCCGCGCGCACCGGCGGGCCCGACCAGAAGGGGATCGCCATGCTCGCCCGCACGCCCGCGTAGAGCGCCTCGTCCTCGGCGAACGGCCCGAGCGAGCGCAGCGCGCCGTCGTGGACCCCCGCGACCAGCACCCGCAGCCCCGGCTCGCCCCCGGCGGCGCCGACCGGGGGACGCGCCCGCACGAGACCCATGAGGTGGTCGAGCGAGACCACCGGCGCGCGCCCGAGGCGACGCCAGTCCACGAAGGCGCGGCTGCACGCCGCGTCGAGGATCTCCAGCGCGTCCTCCATCCGGCCGGCGGCGGCGTAGGCGGCGACGAGCGATCCCGACGAGGTCCCGTAGACGGCGTCCGTCATCGGCGTGATCCCGGCCCGCTCGAGCACGAGCGCCATCCCGGCGGCCATCGCGACGGCGAGCCCCCCGCCCTCCACGCCGAGCGCGATCCGCGCCCCGTCGGCGTGGCTGCCGCTCCGCGCGCGCGCCGCGAGCAGGCGCAGGGGCGCATGCGGGTCGGGCGGGCCGGTCACGGCGGGCAGTATCGTCGCCCGCCGCGATGGACGCGACCCCGCTCAGGCGGCCGTGCCCGTGATCGGGCGCGCGCACGCCGCCGCCGTGTTCGCCGGCGGCGCCGCCGGCGCGCTGG
Organism: Solirubrobacteraceae bacterium; assembly: GCA_025455895.1. Taxonomy (GTDB): domain Bacteria; phylum Actinomycetota; class Thermoleophilia; order Solirubrobacterales; family Solirubrobacteraceae; genus F1-60-MAGs163. The sequence continues at coordinate 2,616 of JALOLQ010000131.1, read as the reverse complement.
CCCGCGTCGCGCTCGCCGAGGCGGTCCCGGCCGAGCCCGGCACGTGGCCGTGGGCGACGCTCGTGGCGAACGTCGCCGGGGCGGCGCTGCTGGGCTGGCTGCTCGTCCGGCTGGCCGAGGCCCCCGCCGACCACGGCCGGCGCCCGCTGCTGACCCAGGGCCTGTGCGGCGGGCTGACGACGTTCTCGACGCTCCAGCTCGAGCTGTTCGACCTGCTCGACGCCGGCCGGCCGGCGCTCGCGGCCGCCTACGCGGCGGTGAGCCTCGCGCTGGGGATGGGCGCGATCGCCCTCGGGGCCCGGCTCGCCGGGCGCGAGGCGCCGGCATGAGCACCGTGCTGCTGTGGGCGGCGATCGCGGCGCTCGGCGGGGCGGGAGCGGTCGCGCGCGTCGCGCTCGAGCGGGCGGTGCCGGTCTGGGGCGGCGGCGTGCCGACCGGGCGCTTCCAGGTGAACCTGCTCGGTGCGCTGGCGCTCGGCGCGCTCGACGGCGCGGCGCTCGGCGGCGACGGGCGGCTGCTGCTCGCCGGCGGGCTGCTCGGGTCGTTCACGACGTTCTCCGGCTGGATGGCCGAGGCCGACGGGCTGCGGCGCGCCGGCCGGCCGCGGGCGCTGGCGCTGGACCTGGGCCTGAGCCTCGCCGCCGGGCTCGCGCTGTTCGCGGCCGGGCGGGCGCTCGGCGGCCTGCTCTGAGCCCTCGATGGCCTACCCTGGACGGCACCGCCGGATCCCCGGCGCACCCCTCCCATGGCCGACGAGCGACCGACTCCCGAAGGCTCCGAGCGCCGCGTGCGGCGCGCGCTCTCGCAGGCCGAGCATCACCGCCGCCGGCGGCGGGTCGCCGCCGCCGCGCTCGGCGCGGTGCTGCTCGTGCTCACCGCGCTCGTGGCTACGAGCGCCGGCAGCGGCGGGACGTGGGACCCCGAGCGGCTGCGCAACGGCGCGGTCGCCGAGCTGCCGAAGCTGCGCCTGCAGGAGCAGGCCGACAAGGCGGCCAAGGCGCTCGCCGCGCGCAAGCGCGAGCGCGCCCTCGAGGTCGCGGCGGTCGAGCGCACGCGCGAGCAGACGCCCTTCATCCGCGTCGCCGGAGACCAGCAGCGCCGCGTGGCCCTGACCTTCGACGACGGCCCGAGCCCGTACACGCAGCGGATCCTCGACACCCTGAAGCGCGGCGACGCGAAGGCGACCTTCTTCGTCCTGGGCAACCAGCTCGCCGAGCACCCGATCCCGCTCCAGCGCGCGGTGGCCGAGGGCCACGAGATCGCCGACCACAGCTGGAACCACGCGGACCTCACCACGCTGGCCCCGCGCGACATCGGCGCGCAGATGAGCGACGTGGGCAGCGCGCTGAAGCGGGTCGGGATCCCCGAGCCGACGCTGTTCCGCCCGCCCTACGGCGCGTTCGACGAGCGGGTCCTGCGCCAGGCCGGGCGCCGCGACCGGCTGACGGTGATGTGGACGATCGACACCGGGGACTACAAGGCCACCGATCCGCAGGCGATGGCCGACCAGGTCCTCGCGCAGGCGAGCCCCGGGGCGATCATCCTCATGCACGACGGCGGCGGCAACCGCACGGTGACCGGCAAGGCGCTGCCGCTGATCGTGCGCGGCCTGAAGGCGGACGGCTACGAGATGGTCACCGTCTCGCAGCTGCTGCTCGGCAACCCGCCGCCGGCCGAGCAGGAGACCGTCGCGCGCACGCCCGTCGCCTGAACGGGCGCAGCGACGGGCGGGCGCTGGGAGCGCCCGCCCGATCCGGTGCGCTGGGATATGTGCGCCCCGCGCGTGCGTCCGCTACGCGGTGGCGTCCGGTTCGTGCTCGTCGTGAGCGAGAAGCCGGAAGATGGCGACGGTGAGCGCCCCGGTCGTCCCCACCAGCAGCAGCATGGCGAAGGCCAGGGTCAGCGGCGTCGTCTTCAGGGCGAGGAGGGCGAGACCGCCGACGACCGCGAGGATGGCGGCGATCATCACGCTGACGAAATGATGGTCTCCGGCCAGGATCGGCGGTCGAGGGGCGGTGGTGTCGGACGGCATCTCGCGGGTTCTCCTTCGCGGGTCAGTCGGTGTGACACGGACACCTTCTACGACATAGGTTTCGGGAATCTAAATACTTGGCTTCAGGTTCGGGGCGGCGATTCACCCGCCGTTCACCGGGCGGCGCGCCGGACGGCCTAGCATCGGCCCGGTGAGCACCACCGACGTCCTGGGCATCGTCGCCGCGAGCTTCGGCGTGTTCATGGGCTCCTCCCCGCTCCTGCAGGCGATCCGCGTCCACCGCCGGCGCCACTCGGCCGACGTCTCGCTCCCGTTCCTGCTGGTCCTCTTCGCCGGCGGCTGCGCGTGGCTCGCCTACGGCATCGCGCTGGGCAGCGTCCCGCTGATCGTCCCGAACACGGTCGGGGTGCTGGCGAGCGGCACGAGCTGCCTCGTGGTGCTGCGCTGGCGGCGCACCGAGGCGCCGGTCACGGCCGGAAGCGCCTAGCCACCCGTTCCGGGCGGTGCGGAGGGTGCCCGGTGCGCGAAGATGCGCCGATGAGCACCCAGAGCTTCGATCCCGCGGCGCCGCGCGTCGTCGCCCACTCCACCCCGGCCGAGCGCAGCGCGCGCGGGAAGGCGGC